>JBOGDN010000520.1:0-3970 GCA_050742995.1 Stackebrandtia sp.
GGTGCTCACCGGCACCGAGGTGAAGTCGCTGCGAGCGGGCCGCGCGTCCCTGGCCGACGCCTACGCCGATCTGTACCAGGGCGAGCTCCGGCTGCACGGCATTCACATCGCCGAGTACGGACACGGCTCGTGGACCAACCACTCCCCGCGCCGGGTCCGCAAGCTGCTGCTGCACCGCGGCGAGATCGACAAGCTCACCGGGAAGATCACCGAGCAGGGGCTCACGCTCGTCCCGCTGTCGCTGTACTTCAAAGACGGCTGGGCAAAGGTCGAGCTGGGCCTGGCGCGGGGCAAGAAGAACTACGACAAGCGTCAGGCCATCGCCAAACGCGACGCCGACCGCGAGATCGAGCGTGCCGTGCAGCGCCGCGCCAAGGGCCTCGACGACTAACTGGAATGCGCCGCCGGGCGGCGGGCGTTACACTCGTCGAGCACAACTACATAGGGGCCGATCGGTTTCGACTCCGTACGTCGACGTAAGGGAAGCGGGTCGAGGAAGCCAGCGTTGTCTCGTTAATCATCGCTGGAAAACATAAGTGCGAAGACTGAATCTCGCGCTAACTTCTCCCTTGCTGCTTAAGCAAAGGTGAAGAGCTGTCGGTCCGGGAGCGCGTCCGTCCCGGTTTGCCGGCATCATTTAGGACGCTAGACGCCGTGCCCGGCCGCGGGGCATGTCGCGACACCAACAGCGGCTGGAGCCTGTTTCACCGACTTGTTCGCGTGATCGGCGAGGCTTGAGGAAAGACACAGCGAACTGCACCCGGAGAAGCCTTACAGAAGCGGCGGAGGACCAGGGTTCGATTCCCTGCGGCTCCACGAAATCCCTGGGATCCCCCTGCCTTCCTGACGGAAGGCCAGGGGGATTTCGTTGTTTTTGCCGCGCTTCGCGCGGCGTCACGGGGCGCTGCCCTGAGCTCCCCGCAGGGGCCCCGCTGCCCCCGGACCCGCGAGGGCTGGTTTTTGGTGTTTCCGCACGCGACGGGCATATGGCAAGTCGGCGGCAAGGTCGGGCTTGCACTATCGAGACCGAACGCGTGCAGGTGTCGCGTGTGTTGACGGTGCGTGACTGGAAACGACGAGGTGCGGGCTCTTGATGCGAAGGAAGACGTGGATTTCGAGTGTGGTCGCTGCGGCGGCGCTGGCGATGTTGATCGGCGTGGGCGTGACAGCCGGGGCCGATTCGTCGGCTGGCGATCTGCACGAGTGCGCCGAGGCGACCGAACGCTGTGAAGGGACGATCGAGGTTCCATTGGACTGGTCGGACCCCTCCGGAGAACAGATCGAGGTCGCGTTCGCGTTCGTTCCCCACGGCGACCAGTCGCGGCCGGCGGAGGGCGCGATCCTGGCGAACGCGGGCGGCCCCGGATATGCGATTGGCAGTGAAGCGCTTTTCGCCGAGGTTTTGGGGCCGGTGCTCGACACCCAGGACCTGTTCGTCGTCGACCCGCGCGGTCACGGCAAGTCGGGCGAACTGCGCTGCGAGGGCCTCGACAAGTACCAACCGGAAACCATCCAGGACTGCGCGCAGCAGCTGGGCGACCGCGTCCAGTTCTTCACTTCCGACCAGGTGGCCGCGGACGTGAACGCGGTGCGCGAGGCGCTGGGCCTGCCGGCGGTGACCTTCTACGGCAACTCCTACGGCAGCGTGCTCGCTCAGGCTTTCGCCACCCGGTTTCCCGAACATACTCGAGCTGTCCTCATGGACAGCGGCCCTCCCACCGACGACGACGGCTACTGGGCTCTCACCCCGGGTTTGGGAATTCGGGAGGGCATCGCCAGGCTCGGCGAGGTCTGCGAGCTTTCGGAGGCGTGTCGGGCGCTGCCCGGCGAGGCCGAAGAACGCTGGAGTGAGCTTGTCGCGCACCTGCGCGACAACCCCGACCCCGACATCGACTTGGAACTTCTATTCAGGTCGAATATCTACGTCCCCGACCCGGCGATCATTCGCGAGGCCAACGCCGCCGCCGCGGCCTACATGGACGGCGACCCCGAGCCGCTGCGCCGCGTCGCCGAAAAGGCGACGTCGGAGACAGACGACCCCGTCGACCCGACGTTCGCCGGCATGCTGGCCACCACCTGCGGCGACGCCGCGTTCGCATTCGATCGCGACGCCTCGCCGCAGGAGCGACGCGCCCAACTCGACGACTACTACGACGCCGAGAAGCCGTTCGATCCCTACATGTCGGAGGAAGTGATCACCAGGGAACACGTCGAAGCCAACGAGTGGTGCGTGAATTGGCCGACGCCGCGCGAATCCCCTATCGTGCCGCCCGGGGCCGACTACCCAGACGTGCCTGTCCTAATTATACACAATCAGCTTGATGTGGTTCCGTCTTGGTGGGCGCCCGACCTTGCCGAGCGATTCCCGCAAGGGCAGGCCCAGCAGGTCCCCTTCGGGCAACACGCCAGCACTCTCAGCGACTTTCCGACCGGCCTCTGCCTCAGAGACCATGTGCGCGCCTTCGTCGCCGACCCCGGCCCCATGCCGGCGCTGGAATGCAGCGCCGAAAACTACCGCGCGCTGGGCAGCTTCCCCGTCGACAGCGGCCAGCTTCCCCCGGCCGACTCCCCGGATCTCGACGACGACCAGCAGCGCCTGACCGCGGCGGTCTTCGCCGCCGCTGCTGACGCCGTCGCACGCCGCAACCCCGAATCCAAGCATTACACGTACGGCGGCGTCACCGAAGAACCCGGTCTGCGCGGCGGAACCGTGCGACTGCCCGAGGACAGCAGAAACGTCACGCTCGAAGAAGTGAGCTTCGTCGAAGACCTCGCCGTCACCGGCGATGTCAAGATCGCCGACGACAACACCGCCACGACGACACTGACGGCCGTCGCCGCCGACGGAACCGAGCACGCCCTCGAACTGACCTGGACCGCCTTCCAACCCCTCGACGCCACGCAGGTCTCCGGAACCTTCGACGGACAGCCCTTCCACGCCACAATCCCCAACCACTGACGACAGCCTTATGAGGGCTAAATGCTGACGTGGGACCTAACGAACCGCCTGGACAGGACCCAGGCACGCGCTCAAACAGGCGGCTGACCTGCGGGGATGAGTTCGAGTAAGCCAGCATCAGGCCCACGAGATCCTGGGATCTCCCTGCCTTCGCATGGAAGGCCAGGGGGATCTCGTTATTTTTGCCGGGCTTCGCGCGGCGCCACGGGGCGCTGCCCCGTGCTCCCCGCTGGAGGCGGCCGCCCCCAGATCCCGCCCCTTCGCTGAGCGGCTGCCTCCATGCGTTCTGTCTCTTTCGTTGTCGGTGGAGTGTCTGTTTGAGGCGACCGTTCTGGCTGCCGGGCCGGGCCTGAGCGCTGCGGGAAATTCCGAGCGCGGCCCGTCAGCGACGTCGGCGGGCGTTGAGGCGGGCGGCTTGGCGTGTCAGGTGGTCGCGTTCGGCGAGGTTGGGCGCTTTTTGGGCCGCTTCGGCGTACAGCTGTGCCGCCGTTGCCAGGTCGCCGTCGCGTTCGTGGAGGTACGCGGCCACCGCGGCGTGGCGGGGCAGTGAGTCGTCCAGCGGCGCGAGTGCGGCCAGGCCGGCGCGGGGTCCGTCGGCCTCGCCGAGGGCCACCGCGCGGTTGAGCCGGACGATCGGGCTGTCGGTCAGGCGCGCGAGCTCGTCGTACCACTCGACGATCTGGACCCAGTCGGTCTCGGCGGCGGTGGGCGCGTCGGCGTGGAGTGCGGCGATGGCGGCCTGGGCTTGGAACTCGCCCAGCCGGTCGCGGGCCAGGGCCGCCTGGAGGATCTCGACGCCCTCGGCGATCAGGCGCGTGTCCCAGAGACAGCGGTCCTGCTCGGCGAGCGGCGCCAGGCTGCCGTCGGGCGTGGTTCGGGCCGCGCGCCGGGCGTGGTGGAGCAGCATGAGGGCGAGCAGCCCCGCCACCTCGGGGTGGTCGATCGCGGCCGCGAGCTGCCGGGTGAGCCGGATGGCCTCGGCGGCGAGGTCGACGTCGCCGGAGTAGCCCT
>JBOGDN010000521.1:0-1840 GCA_050742995.1 Stackebrandtia sp.
GGCCCCGTCCGGCTGCGTCCCGGCTCGCGGCTCGAAGCGCCGCTCGGCAGCGGCCCCCGTACCGGCGTGGGCGGCGCGGGCGCCGCGGTGCCCTGGCGGTTCTGGATCGACGGCGAGCCGACGGTGAGCCCCTACCGGCCGCACAAACCGAAAAACCGGTCGCGGAGCGCCGGGGGGCATACGTCAGAATCAAAGCCGTGAACATACTCGACGACCTGCAGTGGCGCGGTCTCATCCAAGACTCCACCGACCTCGACGCGTTGCGTGCGCATCTCGACGCGGGGGCGGCGACGTTCTATGTCGGCTTCGACCCCACCGGCGCCAGCCTGCACGTCGGCCACCTCACCCAGGTGCTCACCGCCCGACGACTCCAGCAGGCCGGCCTGCGTCCGCTGCTGCTGGTCGGCGGCGCCACCGGCATGATCGGCGATCCCAAAGAGAGCAGCGAACGGGTGCTGAATTCGCCCGACGTCGTGGCCAGCTGGGTCGACAGGATCAGAGAACAGGTCCGCCCGTTCGTCACCTACACCGGCGATAACGCCGCGACCCTGGTGAACAACCTCGACTGGACGGGCAAGATGGACGTCGTCGACTTCCTGCGCGACGTCGGAAAGCACTTCCCCGTCAACAAAATGCTGGCTCGCGAGGTAGTCAAGGCGCGGCTGGAAAGCGGCATCAGCTTCACGGAGTTCTCCTACCAGCTGCTCCAGGCCAACGACTACTTCGAGCTGAACCGCAAGCACGGCTGCAGCCTCCAGTTCGGCGGCTCTGACCAGTGGGGAAACATCACCGCCGGAGTCGACTACGTCCGCCGCCGCGCCGCCGCGCAGGTGCACGCTTTCGTCACCCCGCTGGTGACCAAGGCCGACGGGACCAAGTTCGGCAAGACCGAGGGCGACGCGGTGTGGATGGACGCCGAAATGACCAGCCCGTACGCCTTCTACCAGTTCTGGATCAACGCCGACGACCGCGACGTCGGAACCTACCTGCGTTACTTCAGCTTCAAGTCGCACGACGAGATCCTGGAACTCGAACAGGCCACTGTCGACGCCCCGGCCGCCCGGCGGGCGCAGCGGGCGCTTGCCGAGGAGCTGACCACGTTGGTGCACAGCGAGAAGGAGTGCGAGCAGGTCGTCGCGGCCAGCCTGGCGCTGTTCGGTCGCGGGGAGCTGGACCAGTTGGAAGCGGCGACGCTTGAGTCGGCGTTGCGGGAAGCCGGGCTGACCGCCGTCGAAGGCGATTTGCCGAGCGCGGCGTCGGCCTTCAAATCGACCGGACTGGCCAAGAGCCTGTCTGACGCGCGCCGCACGGTCGCCGAGGGCGGCGCGTACGTCAACAACGTCAGGGTTTCCGATCCCGACGCGCCGTTGACGGACGACCAGCTGTTGTACGGCCGCTTCGCGGTCCTGCGTCGCGGACGCAAGACCATAGCCGGTCTCACTCGAAGCTGACCTGCGGAAACGAGGTGCGAGTGCAAAACGGCGACCCCCGGTTGACGGGCCCTCGGGAGCACTGTAATGTTGTCAAGGCCTGCGAGGCACCGGACAAGTTCCGAGACCGCGACAGGCGGGCCGACTGGACGGCTTGCAGGCAAACTCCCGCAAATCTCTAGAGACCGGGGATTCGCGCGCTCTTCTCCCTTACGGGGGCCGAGTCAAGCGGAATTCCGGACTGATAGCCTGAGCGGGTTGCGCTTCACCATTCGATCGAGTTCCGTGATGGTATTCGTTGTTGGTGTGGGTGTGTTTTTTGAGAACTCAACAGGGTGTTTTTGTGATGGTCAGTGTGTGGGCCTCGTTTGAGTCGCGATCGTGTTGGTTGTGGCGATGAGGTTCGATGT
>JBOGDN010000522.1:0-1832 GCA_050742995.1 Stackebrandtia sp.
ATGGAGACGCTGCGCATCGCGTTCCTGTCGGCGCTGGTCATGGAGCTCGTCGCCGCGGTGTCGGTGGCGCTGGTCGCCGTGCCCGTCGGACTGCGACTGGTCGACGGCTCCATGGACCTGCGCACGGCGTTCTTCGTCCTTTTGCTCGTGCCCGAGGTCTACCTGCCGCTGCGCGCGACGGGAACGCAGTGGCACGCGGCCGCCGAAGGTCTCGCGGTCGTCGACGACGTGTTCGCGCTGACCGACGAGACAACCCTCCCCCGAACGGCGAAAGACATGGCACGCCCGTCCACACCCGCGACAAGTCGTCCACAAGCCGACCGTTTTCCACAACCCCGCGCCCCGCGACTTGACACCCCACGCGTGGGGGCGAATAGGGTCAAAAGCAGGGAGGAGGTCGGCGGCCCAGGGAAAATCGAAGATGGTCGATTCGCCTGCGCTGCGGCCCCGCTGGGGGAGATCCGCTTCGACGGCGCGACGGTCCACTACGAAGCCGGCGCCGCACCCGCCTTGCGGGACTTTTCCGCCACGCTCGCCCCCGGCGAGTCCGTGGCGCTCGTCGGCCCCAGCGGCGCCGGCAAGACGACCGTCCTCAATCTACTTCTCGGCTTCGCTCCGCTGACCGCCGGGCGCCTCACCTGCGGCGGGGCCGATCTGGCCGCGGACGACGCCGAGCAGTGGCTGCGCCGTGTCGCCTGGGTGCCGCAGCGGCCGCACCTGTTCGCCATGAGCGTCGCCGACAACATCCGCCTCGGCCAGCCCGAGGCCGCAATGGACGACGTGCGGGAAGCCGCCGAGTCCGCCGGCGTCGTCGACTTCGCCGACCGGCTGCCCGACGGCTTCGACACCCGACTGGGGGAGAAGGGGTTCGGCCTGTCGACAGGCCAGCGCCGACGCGTGGCGCTGGCCCGCGCCTTCTTGCGGCTTCGCGTCCACGACTGCCCGCTGGTCCTCCTCGACGAGCCCACCGCGAGCCTCGACGCGCACAGCGAGGCCGCCGTCGCCGAGGCCACCGCCTTGCTGCTTCGCGGACGCACCTCGCTCGTGGTCGCGCACCGACCCGCGCTGCTCGACCACGCCGACCGCGTCTGGAGACTTCAGGACGGTCGACTGAGCCCGGCCCGAGACATGCGCGAGGCGAACGAGGTCGGCCATGCCTGAACTGCGAATCCTCGCGCTCGTCGCCCCGCACCTGCCGCGCGTGGCGCTGGCCGCGCTGATCGCCTTCGGCGCCGAAGCCTCGGGGATCGCGCTGGTCGCCACGGCGGCGTGGCTGCTGGCGTCGGCGGCCGGACAGCCGCCGATCACCGAGCTGACCGTGGCCATCGCGGCGGTGCGCGCCTTCGCGATCAGCCGAGGAAGTCTGCGCTATCTGGACCGTCTCGTCGGACACGACGCCGTGCTGCGCGCGCTGGCCTCGCTGCGGGGAACCGTGTTCGCCGCGCTGACCCCGCTCGCCCCCGGCGGCGCCGCGGTCTTCGACGGCGGCGATCTCCTCAGCCGACTCACCTCGGACGTGGATTCTATTCAGGACCTTGTGCTGCGGGTGATCACCCCGATGTGGACCGCCTTCGCGGTGTGCGTCGCCGCCGTCGGTTTCACTGCGGTGTGGTCGCCGCCGGCCGCGGCGGTGCTGGCCTGCGGACTGCTCCTGGCCGGAGTCGTCCTCCCCGCGGCGGCGGCCCGCGGCTTCGCGGCGTCGGCGCAACGGCCGCAAGCCGCTGTACGGCCTTTCGCCCCACGTGGTCAAGCAGACGACAGCACCGCCGACGCCCGCGGCGCGCTCTCGGCATCCATGGTGGATCTGATGGCGGGGTCCGCCGACCTCGTCG
>JBOGDN010000523.1:0-5337 GCA_050742995.1 Stackebrandtia sp.
GTCAGCGTCCACGGCCCGGCGCCGCCTTCGGTGTTGGTCAACACGGCGGCTCCGTTTTCAGGGGCCGGAGAACCGTCGGCGTTGTAGAAGACCTGCCCGATCAGGAACAGCGTGGCGCCCGCCGGACTGTCGGGATTGGCCGCCCAGGTGATGTTGGGGGCGTGTTTGAAGTACTTGCCGTCGGCGGTTTCGGGTCGAATGCCCAGGTACGCCGGGTCGCCCCAGTCCCAGCCGTCGGCCGAGGTGCGGTAGTGCGCCACGCAGGCGAACTGGCCGTCGGGAGCGCAGATTTCGAAGCTCATGAAGTAGGCGCCGTTAGGCAGTTTTCGCACCACCGACATGCCGGGGCGGTCGGTGGACAAGCTGCTGGCGACCGTGGGGCTGTGGTCGGTCCACGTCACCCCGTCGGTCGAGCGTGCGTGCATCAGCTTCTGGCTGTGATTGGGGTTGGTTTCGTCGGCGTAGTGGCACACCAGCGCGCCGTCGGCGGCCACAGAGAACTCCGGCTCCCACAGCCCGCTGGCGTTGGGCGCATCGGCGCACGACGACAGGTAGCTCCAGGTACGGCCGAGGTCGTTGCTGCGCCAGATCCGCAGCGACATCCGGCGGTCGGGTTCGTCGGCGCCCACCGAGCCGGCCCACAGCAAAGTGCCGGCCGGCATGTCTCCGATCTGCTGCGGCAGTTCGAACAGGGTCGCGCAACACAGCCCTTGCCCGCCTGCGGCGTCGGGGTCGGCGACTTGCCCGACTTCGGTGAAACTGGCGCCGTCGTCGGTGCTTTCGTAGATCGCCCCGATGCCGTCGCCGTTGCCGACGAAGCTGACGACTCCGGCCATGATGCGCCCGTCGGCGTCGCCGTTGTGTTCCAGACGCACGGCTCGGGGGTACAAGCCGGTGCCGTCTCGCAACAGGGCCCGCTCCGCGGCCGCGGAGCCGTCGTCGGCGGGCTCGGGCGCGGGCGGTTCCTCGGAGTTCGCGACCCCGGCGCCGACGATCGCCGAGCCGGCCAGCAGCACGGCGACCAAGACCGCGACACGCCGCCGACGTGCCGGCCGCTTAGGTCTGTCGTCGGCTTCGGAATGACTTTTTCGCAAGACGAGCGAAAACATGGGTTCTGCTTTCCTATGGGGCAAAGGCGGCGTGGGGGGTTCGCCGTCTGGGCGTGAATTGCTCGAGCGTCGACCCAGAGTATGGGTCGATCCGTTGCCCGTCAACGGCGTCGACCAGGCAACCCTTTGCCAAAACGCCATGCCCACACGGGAACGACCTCATGCGGAAGAAGCGCCGGCGGACGGCGGGCAAAGGACGCAAGGCGTACTCTCCACTGTGTCGGCGTCGAGGTCAGGCATCCAGGTTCAGCCGGTAGCCGCGTTTGACGATCGTCTGGACGCAGCTGCGCAGTTTCATCGCCTCGCGCAGCCGGGTCACCGCCATCTCGACGGCGTGGCCGTCGGCGCCGCGAGGCAGGCAGCCCAGCAGTTCCGCTCGCGACAGGACCCGGCCGCCGGCGCCGGCCAGCGTGCGGATCACCGCCATAGGGGCGGGGGCCAGCTGGCAGGGGAGGTCGTCGACGAGCACCGCGTGACCGCGCAGTTCGATGCGGTGTCCGGTGGCCAGCGTCAATTTGCGGGAGCGTTTCGGCAGCGCCGTGGCGACGGCGCGCACGAGCGAGCCGAGACGGGCGCGTTCAGGCTGGACGGGATCGACGCCGAGCCGCCGCAGCGGGGCGGCGGTGACCGGGCCGACCGCCGCGGCGAGGACGCCGCTGTCGTCGACCGAGGCGCGGAAGGCGTCGATCAGATCGGGGGCCCGGTCTTCGGCGATGCGCAGCAGGGCGTTGGCCGCCGGCGCGGAGGTGAAGGTGACCGCGTCGACCTTTCCGGCGCACACGGCGTCGACGAGGCGCCGCACCGGGGCGACGTCGTCGGGAGCCGTCCAGCGATACACCGGCACCGGGACGGCCGAGCCGCCGCCGTCCTCGACGGCCTGGACGAAATCGTCGTCGGGGTCGCCGTGCAGCTGGATCGCCACCCGACGCCCGGCCACGTCGCGGTCCTTGAGGTGCTGGACGACCTCGACGCCGGTCTCCGAAGGGGCGGTCCAGTCCTCTGTGAGCCCGGCGGCTCGCACGGCCCCGAGTGCTTTGGGGCCGCGGCAGAGAATGCGGGCGCGGTCCAGGACCCGCAGCAGGTCCCCGGCGATTCCCCAGCTCTCCGCGGCCTCGAGCCAACCGCGGAAGCCGATCCCGGTGGTGGCGACGACAAGATCGGGGGCGTCGCGGACGAGCTCGGCGGTGGCCTCGCGAAGCGCCACGTCGTCGGGCAGCGGGACGATCTTGAGAGCGGGCGCGACGACGGTTCGGGCGCCGCGACGCTCCAACATGGCCGCGAACTCGTCGCAACGGCGTTGCGCGGTGACGGCCACGGTGTACCCGGTCAGCGGGGCGGTCGTCACAGCGCCGCCTCGACGCCGACGGACGTGCCCACGCGGACCGTGCCGTCGCGCACATCGACGGCGTGAACGTCCAATGCGGCGTGCGGGTCGTCGAGGCAGCGGCCGGTGCGCAGCGAGAAGACCTGCTTATGCAGGGGCGACGCCACGGTCGGCTCTGCGGAGCGGTCGCCGACGATGCCGCGGCTGATGACCTGAGAGCCGGTGAACGGGTCTCTGTTGGATACCGCGTGGAGGCTCCCGTCGGAAAGCCGGAACACGGCGACCTGCACGCCTCCGGACAGCAGGGCGGCGACGCCGCGTCCGGGGACGAGCCGTTCGAGCTGGCAGACGGGTTCCACTGTCGTCACCTCGTTGTCGGGTCGGGGAGGAGCACGGGCGCGGCAGGCGCCGGCTGGCCGCGCACGGAGTCGAACTCGATCGACGGGTCGGGCGCTTCGGGGGCGTTGACGAAGGACACGAATCGCCGCAGCTTTTCGGGGTCGTCGAGGACGCCCTTCCATTCGTCGGCGTAGGAGGCGACATGGCGGGCCATCATCGCGTCGAGTTCGCCGCAGACGCCTAGACGGTCGTCGACGACGACCTCGCGCAGGTAGTCGAGTCCTCCGTCGAGGGCCTCCAGCCACGCGGAGGTGCGTTGCAGCCGGTCGGCCGTGGAGATGTAGAACATCAGGTACCTGTCGACGGTGCGAACGAGAGCGTCGGTGTCGACGTCGGATACGAGCAGGTCGGCGTGGCGCGGACTGAACCCGCCATTGCCTCCGACGTAGAGGTTCCAACCCGCCTCGGTGGCGATGACGCCGAAGTCCTTGCCGCGAGCCTCGGCGCATTCGCGGGCGCAGCCGGACACGGCGGCCTTGATCTTGTGCGGACTGCGCAGGCCCCGGTACCGCAGCTCGAGATCGACCGCGAGCGTCGTGGAGTCCTGCACGCCGTAGCGGCACCAGGTCGTGCCGACGCAGGACTTGACGGTGCGCAGCGCCTTGCCGTAGGCATGGCCGGACTCGAAGCCGGCGTCGACGAGCCGCCGCCAGATCTTGGGCAGGTCTTCCACCCGCGCGCCGAACATGTCGACACGCTGACCACCGGTGAGCTTTGTGTACAGTCCGAAGTCGCGGGCGACCTCGCCGACGACGATCAGCCGCTCGGGAGTGACCTCGCCGCCTGGCATCCGCGGCACCACCGAGTAGGTGCCGTTGCGCTGCAAGTTCGCCAGAAAGTGATCGTTGGTGTCTTGAAGAGCCGCCTGCTCGCCCTCGAGGATGTGGCCGCCTCCCAGACTCGCCAGGATCGAGGCGACGGCCGGCTTGCACAGGTCGCAGCCGGTCCCGTCCCCGAAGCGCGCGATCAGCTCGGAGAACGTGGCGACTCCGGTGACTTTGACGATGTCGAACAGCTCGGCGCGCGACTTCGCGAAGTGCTCGCAGATCGACTTCGACACCGCGACGCCGGCGTCTTCGAGAAGTCGCTTGAGCATGGGCACGCAAGAGCCGCAGCCGGTCCCGGCCTTCGTGCACGCCTTCAGCGCGCCCACGTCGGCGCAGCCGACCCCGACGGCCGCCGTAATCTCGCCCTTGGTCACCGCGTGGCAGGAGCAGATCTGCGCCGCGTCGGGCAGGACGGCGTCGTGGCCCTCGCCGCTGGACAGCAGGTCGGCGAGTCGGCCCGGCGGCGCACCGCCGAGGCTGGCCCGCAGCAGCGGGTACGCCTCGGCGTCGCCCACGAGCATCCCGCCGAGCAAAGTCTTGGCGTCGTCGGAGAGCGCGAGCTTGGCGTACACGCCCGCGGCCGGATCGAGATAGGTCACGTCGAGTTCGCCGGACTTCACCCCGAAGGAGGCCACGTCGACTCCGAGCAGCTTCAGCTTCGCCGCGGTGTCGGCGCCGGGAAACGTCGCGTCGCCGCCGGCGAGCCGATCGGCCGCGACCTCGGCCATGGCGTAGCCGGGGGCGACGAGGCCGTAGCAGACCCCCTCCATCGCCGCGACCTCGCCGACGGCGTAGACGTCCTCGTCTGAGGTGCGGCACGCCGTGTCGACGAGGACGCCGCCGCGCTCGCCCAGCTCCAGCCCGCAGTCGCGCGCCAACTGGTCGCGGGGCCGCACCCCGGCGGCGAACACCACGACGTCGGCGTCGAAGGAGACGGCTTCGTCGCTTGTGTCCAGCCGCAGCCTCCCGCCGGCGGCGGCGATCCGCGCCGCGCCGGTGGAGCACGCCACCTCGATGCCAAGCGCCGCCACGTGACTCTTGAGGACGTTCCCGCCGGCCTCGTCGAGCTGCGCGGGCATCAGGTGCGGCGCGAACTCCACCACCTGCGTCCGCAGCCCCAGCAGCCGCAGTGCATTGGCCGCCTCGAGCCCCAACAGCCCGCCGCCTACCACCACGCCGCGGCCTGCGCCGGCGGCGTGCGCCCGAATCGCCTCCAGGTCCTCGATCGTGCGGTACACGAAGACCCCCGGCCGCGCGACACCGTCGATCGGCGGGACGAACGGGGCCGAACCGGTGGCCAGCACCAGCTTCTCGTAAGCGTGCTCGCCGTGGTCGGTGCGCACGACCTTGGCCGCGCGGTCGATGGACCGGGCCGGCTCGGACAGTCGGACATCTACTGTGGGCAGATCCCGCGCGAGACTGAGGTCCTCGGGCGTCGCGCCGTCGAAAAGGGACGACAGCCGTACCCGGTCGTAGGCGGGCCTGGGTTCTTCGGCGAGCACGGTCACCCCCCAGGCCGCGTCGCGCTCGACGATCGCCTCCAGAAATCGCCGTCCCGCCATTCCGTCGCCTATGACGACAAGTCGCCCGCTCACGCCGCCGGCTCCGGCGCGCTCGCTTCGGCCAGCCACGCGCACAACCCCGCCACCCGGTCCGCGCAGGAGCCGCAGCCGGTCGT
>JBOGDN010000524.1:0-1622 GCA_050742995.1 Stackebrandtia sp.
CGACCCCGAGCGGACGCTGCCGACGTGGGCTCGATGGCGCACGCTGCGACAGATGGCCTGGCACCTGGTCGACTGCGAATCCCGCTACTACCTTCCCATGCTCGGGTTGCCCGGCCGGGAGGCCGAAGTAGAGCTGACGTCCGAGCCGCGCGCCTCGGCGCGACACGTCCGCGACTCGGTGGAGACGATTCCCTCCGATCTGGTCGACCGGAGCGACGGCCAGGTGTGGACGACAGTCAAGTTGCTGCGGCGGCTGGCCTGGCACGAACGCTCCGAACTAGTCGTCATGAAGCGTCTGGCCGCCCGCGCCCGCATGCCGGGCGGGTTCGAGGGGGATCGGCCGTGAGCACGGCCGGAGGTTGATCGTGCTCCTGCGCTGAGCCGGGAACTCTCCGCACGTTTCTCCGGCTCGGCGCAGGAGCATCTCTCCCTCCCCTTTAATCAAGGCCGAATTGTCGCCCGGGCACACGACGGCACGCAGCCTTGAGGCTGTGTCGTTGCCGGGTGGGATGTTGCCGACGCAGCCGCCGTCGTGGCGCGTCGCGCCGCCGACGAGCCGGGGTGCTGACTCTTCGCGGCGGACATGGGCGGACCTTTCGGTGAAGGGGAGCATGCGAGCCGCTGCGACGGCTCGGTGGGGCGCGGCCGGGTTGCCGGTCCCGACCGCGCCGAGGGTGGTGGAGGAATCTGTCGGTAGACCTATTGGCCATCAAGGGTTGAACGGGACGTTACCGTCGATCTGCCGCGAGAGCTACTAGGGGAAACCCTTGATCTTCCATCCGTCGATAAGTCGTTCCGCAGGAAAATTCGCCCACCTGCGATGAGTCTCGGCCACTCCCCCGGTCTATACGGGCAACACGCTGTCATAGGCATCGGAAGGAAATATCGACATGAACGCCCTCAGCGACACCGCGACGACCACCCGCCCGAGCAAGGGCCTCAACATCACCCTGTGGATCCTGCAGGTCCTGCTGGCCGTCTTCTTCCTGGTCGCCGCCGGCGGCCCGAAGCTGTTCGGCGAGGCGACCGCGGTGGAGATGTTCGACGACATCGGCCTCGGCGACTGGTTCCGCTACTTCACCGGCGCGGTAGAGGTCGCCGGCGCGATCGGCCTCGTCATACCTCGCCTGTCCGGTCTCGCCGCGATCGGTCTGACCTTGGTGATGGTCGGCGCGGTCATCACCAGTCTTTTCGTCCTCAACGCGGGCCTGCTGACCCTCTCACCCGCCTTTTTGCTTGTGCTGTTCGCCTTCATCGCTTGGGGCCGCCGCGGGCAGACCCTGGCGTTGCTTGACAGATCGGAAAGCTGACCATGCCCGCGAGGGCGTCGACGCCTCGGCGTCGGCGCCCTTATTCGTCCGATTCGGATGCGACCTTGACGAGCAGTTCGGCCCGGTTGCGGACGCCGAACCGCCGGTACAGCCGCGAAAGTCGGGCCTCGACGGCCTTGACCGACAAAAACACCGCCGCGCTGATCTCGCGGTTCGTGGCGCCGGAACCGATGAGGTCGACGATCTTGCGCTCCACGTCGGACAGCTCCTGGGAGCGCGACGCGACGCCGGGGTCGAGCTGCGCGAGCTCTTCGCGGGCCACTGCCAGCCAGGGCGCGAACCCTCCGCGGG
>JBOGDN010000525.1:0-3658 GCA_050742995.1 Stackebrandtia sp.
ACATGATCCTGACCAACGTGCTCGGCCCGGCCCTGCTGATCCGCGCCGCGCTTCCAGCGCTGAAGGAGACGCGGGGGCGGATCGTCCTGGTCGGCAGCGTCGCCGGCATGGTGCACACGCCCGGAAACCTCTACGGGGCGGCCAAGTGGGCGGTGACGGGGCTGGCCGAGAACACCCGTCGCGCGGTGACCGACGACAAGGTGGGAGTCACGCTGGTCTCCCCCGGCGCCACGGAGACCTCCTTTTTCGACGGCGGCGGCGGACTTCCGGATCGCACGCTGCTGAGCGCCGATCAAGTCGCCGGCGCGATCGTGTGGGCTATCGACCAGCCAAGCGGCGTCGACGTCAACACCGTTACCGTCAGGCCTAAGGTTTCGCCGGTCTAAAGCTGGCCCGCCGCAAACGATCCGACTCCTTGACGACAGGATGAAACCTGCCCGCTTGTCGACCGGCGACAGCCGCCCCGACAGTTCCGCCGAGAGAGAGTCCGCCTACAGTACGCGACGGTCCCGGCTGAACAGCTGCGGCAGCACCCTGTACAGCGAACAACGCGGAAAGATCAAGGAGAGCCTGCGTGTCCATGCCGTCCGATCCTCCGTGCGCGGCCGAATTGAAGCGTGCACACGACAAGCTGCTGGCAGCCTTCGCCGAGCTGAGCTGCGCGGCCGGCAAGCTCGACCCGTTGGCCTGGAGTCACTCCGACGCCGAGGCCGTGGCGCCCGAACAGCTGGCGCAGCTGCGCGCGATTCGCGACAAGCTCAAGGAAAAGACCGCGTCCCTGGCGTCGCTGACCGGCGAGGTCGGCCATCTCCACGGGTGGATACAGCAGGTGTGGCCCGAGTACGCCTCCCTGCTTGACCAGATCCCCCGCCTGCATCCCGTCACCGAGGACTCCGCCGTCATGAAGCACCTGGTCGCCAAGGCCGACCAGACGTCCGGGCCGGCGGAGATGATCGAGTACCTGCACTCACTCGGCCTGTACCCGGACGGGCCGCAGTGGGCGTCGTGGACGCTCACCCGCGCCGGCGGCGCCCTGCTGTGGCAGCCGTGCATCCCCTCCAACGGAGAGGCCGCGCAAGCCGCCGAGCACAGCGAGCCGCAGCCCGGCGGCGCCGACGAGGAGACGCAGGAGGCCGACGACGAGGCGCCCCCGATGCCGCCGCGGCTGTCGGACCGGCACCGGACGCTTGAGATTCATCAAGCCAAAACCGAACGCGAGATCCGTCCGAACGACGCCACGCCGCCGGCCGGAATCCCGCTGCCGCGCCGCGTCGACGAGCCGGAAGAGGCCGCGAGTGAGCAGTAAACCCGAGCTTCGCAGCGGCGGCGCGATGCTGTGGGCCGTGCCGGTGGTGGCCACACGTCGCCTGATGGACGAGCTGACTGAGATGTTCGACCACGTCGTCCCCGGAGAGCTGGTCGCCTACGCGCGCGAGCAGGGCGTCAACCCGCCGACGATCGACCCCGGCTGGGTCATCGGCGCCCAGCCTCAGCCCGACGGACACAACAGACTCGTGTGGTACCAGCCGTCCAAAATCGAAGCCATCCACAAAATGGCCGACCGGGTGGCCCGTCAGTGGCCCGACGCCACCGAACTCCTCCTGGTCCACGGCGCGGCGTGGGACGACTGGAGCGTGATGGTCACCCAGGCGAGCCTCCCCAAAACCGAAAGCGCCGACGAAGACGAATTCTCCGCCTCCTTAAGGGCTGTTACCTGCGGGGACGTAGACAGTGTGGGGTGCGCGAAATCCTTAGGTAAGGCTAACCTAATCTAGAGGGCATGAGCGACGCCCCCACCGCACCCGCCGGCGCCAACTCCGACACCCCTCCCCCGTCCTTCGCCCAGCCGAGCGCGGCGTGGCGACGGGCGAGCACCCAGATGCTCGCCAAGGCGATCGGCGAATGGTGCTTTGAGGACATGCTGAAGGCCGTCGAGAACGACGACGGCGCCTACCGCGTGGATCTGGACTCCGGCGTCTCCTACTCGTTTCGCGCCCGGCCGGGCGCGTTCGGGTGGCTGCGAGTCGATCCGGAGTCGTTGGGCCGCTCCGCATCCGGAATGCTCGGCAACACGCTGGCCGAGCCGGCCTGGGACGCGCTGCAGTTCGTCGTCGACGCCGCGTCCACGGTCGGCACCGACGCCTCCACCCTCGCCACCTACGTCACCGAACTGTCGGCCACACTTGCCGCCGACGCCGAGCGGCTGGAAACCGACGCCGAGACCTCCGCCGACCTGCGCGACCTGGACCACGCGCGCCTCGACTGCCGGATGACCGGGCACCCGCTGCTTGTGGCCAACAAAGGCCGCGTCGGGTTCTCCGCTTCGGACGTCAAACGCTACGCCCCGGAGTCGGAGCATCCGCTGCGGCTGCAGTGGGCAGCCGTGCACCGCGGCCTGGCCGAGTTTCGCAGCACACCCGAGCTTTCGGAGCGGACGCTGCTGTCGCGCGAGCTCGGCGAAGGCACGAGGGAGCGCTTCACGTCCGTTCTGGAGGCACAGGGGCTGGTCCCCGACTCGTTCGTGTGGATGCCGATCCACCCGTGGCAGTGGGACAACGCCGTGCGGGTGCTGCACGCGGCCGACGTCGCGCAGCGGCGCATCGTCCCGCTCGGCGAAAGCGACGACCGTTACCTTCCCGGACAGTCGATCCGGACGATGGCCAATGTGACCACCGCCAGCCGCTTCGACGTCAAGCTGCCGCTGAAGATCCTCAACACCTTGGTGTGGCGGGGAATCCCGCCGCACTGCACCGCGGGCGCTCCCGTGGTGACGCAGTGGCTTAAGGGCATGCTTGAGCGCGATCCGTTCCTGACCGAGGAATGCCGCACCGTCTTCCTCGGCGAGGTCGCCTCGGTCACCGTCCGCCACCCGTACCTGTCGCGCGTGGAGGCCACGCCGTACCAGCATCTTGAGACGCTGGGGTGCATCTGGCGCGAGCCGGTGGCCACGCGCCGCGACGACGGCGAGCGGGTGCGCACCTTCGCGTCGCTGCTGCACGTCGACACCGCCGGGACGGCGTTCGCCGCCGAGCTGGTGCGCGCCTCGGGGCTTTCGGCCGAGGTCTGGTTCGCCCAGCTGTGCCGCACGCTGCTGACGCCGGTGCTGCACGTGCTGTACCGCTACGGCATCACCTTCAACCCGCACGGCCAGAACACGTTGCTCGGCTATGACGGCGACGAGCGTCCGGTGCGGCTGTATCTGAAGGACTTCGTCGACGACGTCTGCGTCTCCCACGACCCGCTGCCCGAGCGCGGCCCCGAGCCCGACGGGCACGACCACGTCCTGCCGCGCAAGCACCCGTCGGTGATCCGCCAGCACGTCATGGACCAGATCTTCGTTGGCCACTTCCGCTACCTGGCGCCGCTGCTGGCCGAGCAGGTCGGACTGCCGGAGTCGCGGTTTTGGCGGATCGCCCGGGACGTCATCGTCGACTTCCACCGCCGCTTCCCGGAGCTGGGCGACCGATTCGACGACTTCAGCCTGCTCACCGAGCGCATCCCCAGGTACGCCCTGAACCGCGACCGCGTCGTCGTCACTCGATACGGCGACCGCGCGTTGCGGCACGCCTTGTATCCCAACGGAACCCTCCCCAACCCCCTCGCCGGGTCCTGAGAAGGTCCCGGCGGCGCCGCGCTGATCTTTCGTCTCCGATTTCTC
>JBOGDN010000526.1:0-2869 GCA_050742995.1 Stackebrandtia sp.
GCTGAACGGCGGATCAGCTCCGCGTGATCTTGACGATCATCGGCGAGAACTTGCCGCCGTCGAAGACCACCTTGATCTTCACGCCCTCGCCCGCGACCTTGACAGAGGATCCCGGCAAATCCTCTGACCAATAAGCGTCGGGGTCCGAGTCGTCGAAGACTGGCACTGCTGACTGCGAATCGAATGTGGTCGGTTCGCCGTCGCGATGCAAGGTGAGCTTCCGACTTGGCTTGTTTCCGAAAGCGGCGTCGTAGACCTGGTGCGTCGGGCTCAGCGTCGTGCCGCCGTTGAAGGACAACGGATCGGGACGCGCGTCGACCGGCAGGGCGAGACCGCCTCCGGGGTGTTGCGAGGTGTTGTTGTCGGTATAAGAGGTGTTCACGTACCAGACGACCATGCCCTCCTGGTACGGGTAGCGCTCCACCCAGTTCGGACGCTCCGCGCCCCAGCCGAAGTTGTACGGGCCGGTGCGCAGCGAGTCGTCGTAGCCGACGTAGCGGCGGTTCTCCGCCAGGTAGAACTGTGCGTGGACGAGCTCCTCGACGCCGGTGGACCGCTTCCAGCCCAACGCGTCCCAGGCGCCGTCGTCGGACTCGACGTCGTCGAGCCACACCGATTCGCCGTCGGCGATCAGCTCGACGTCGTCGATGAAGACGCCGGTGCCGTGGGTGTTGGTGTCGGTGACGTAGCGGTACCGGAAGCCGATCTCCTCGCCGACGTACTCCGACAGATCGAAGGCGATCGACTCGTAGTCGCCGTTGTCGCCGTCGTGTTCGTCGCCGACTCGCGTCCAGGGGCCGCCGTCGACGGAAACCTCGGCGAAGAAGAAGTCATAGTCGGCTTCGGTGTCGAGGCGAACCTGCGCGGCGATCTCGGCGGAGTCGGCGGCGCCGCTCAAGTCGAGCGTGCGGGTGAGCGAGGCGTTGATGTCGTCGCCTTCGCCGCCCATCCACTGCCACTCGCCGCTGTAGGGCGTCTGGTACTCGCGCGTCTCCTCTATGTCGGGGAGATCGACCTTCACCGCGGCCTTGAACGGCCAGGACGCGCCCGCGCCGCCGAGCGCGTTCGTCGACTTGTCGTCGTCGAGCGCGACGGTGTCGTAGTCGAGCCAGCCCAGGAAGTACTTCTCCCACGGGCCCATGTAGTTGGGCATGTCGCCGATGTTGTCGCCGCCGGTGTTCATCCACGAGCCGCCCGACATCAGGGTCCAGCGGCCGGTGCCGTTGGTGCCGCCGCCGGAGGTGTCGTACAGGTCGGGCAGACCCAGGTCGTGGCCGTACTCGTGGGCGAAGACGCCGAGACCGCCGTTTTCGGGCTCGGTGGTGTAGTCGCCGACCCACATTCCGGAGTCGCCGACGGGCGCGCCGCCGGCCGGGTTGTGGTCGGGTCCGGCAAGGTCGCCCTGGGCGTACCAGCGGTGCGACCAGATCTGGTCGGCGCCGTAGGCCCCGCCTCCGGCCTCCTCGCCCTCGCCGGCGTGGATGATCTGGATGTGGTCGACGTAGCCGTCGGGTTCGTCGAAGTCGCCGTCGGCGTCGAAGTCATAGCGATCCCAGACGTCGTATTCGGCCAGGTAGTCGGCGATCTCGTCTTCGCTCCAGCCCGCGTCGATCTTGGAGTCGTACCAGGCTTGCGCGGAGTGCCGCACGAACGTGCCGTACCCGTCGGCCTCCGGCGCGGCGCCGTAGCGCGCCACCTTGCAGTCGACCTTGACCCAGTCCTCGACCTCGCCGGTGACGGTGTAGCGGCCGCCGGACTGCTTCAGGTAGAAGTCGGTCATGGACATTCCGCCGTCTTCGCCGAACAGCATCTCCTGGTAATGGTCCCGGTTGAAGTCCTCGGTCCAGGCGGTGGTGTTGTCGTCCGTGGAGTCGCCGTTCCAGTCGCGGTCGGGCTCGGGGATCTCGTTCATCAGCGGACCCCGTTCGCCTTCGTAATCGCAGTCGTCGTCGCCGAATTCGACGAGGAGGGTCCAGATCTGCTCGGTCTCCGGGGCGCCCCACTGGACCCACTTGCCGTTTGACAGCTGAACGCCGCCCTGTTCGACCGTGGCGTTTCCGGTGGCCACGGATTCGAGGGCTTCTTGCTTGGCGGCACGCTGGTCGGCTTGAAGCGGGCTCAGGGGCAGTTCGTCGACGTGCGCGTCGGCGTGGTCCGGTTTGGCGCCGGAGTTCGCGGGCGTCTCGTCGACCGTGGGCGAGGCCGAAGAGGACGCCGAAGTCGCCATTGCCAGCATGAGTGACGCGGCGATTACGATCAAAGTTCGGGCACGACGTGAAACCATAACCGGGGGGCCTTTCTAGGCATCGGTCCGGGGTGGCCGGGGGCTCGGGCCAGGCAAAGTCGGGGCCACTTCACTTTCCCGTGGCGACGCGGTAACCCGCAATGTCCAAACGGCCGAACAATCGCCCCAATCAGGCGGCGGCGACGGACGACCGGCCATCCTGACCTGCGTTTCGCCCTTTACACTTAATAACGCGCGCAAAAGCGCCGAGCCTTTTGAGGCGGCCCGTCGCGAGGGATCGTAATATTCACTGTCTTGGATAACCGGCGGCGTCTTGCCGCGACTGCCCGATCCGGTCCGCAGCCGGACGAATGGCACACTGGAGACACGACGAGACACTGCGGGAGATTGATGGCCATTGAGGAACAATTTAGGGGGGCCAAGGGCGCGCACGAGCGCTTCCAGGCCAAACTGCGAGAACTCGAGGACGATCTCGCGGGCCTTCGGGGGGCACGCGAACGCATGGTCGCGGCGGGGGTGCGCTTCAAGGCGGAATTCGACGATCTCGCCGAGGAGACCACGAGCCGCACCTCCGACGACGGGCTCGCCACGGTGACCTGCGACGGGCAGGGCGAGGTGCGCGAC
>JBOGDN010000527.1:0-4278 GCA_050742995.1 Stackebrandtia sp.
GAGGCGTACTGGTCTCGGACGAGGCCGGCGGCCTTCGCCGACCAGGGCAGCAGCTCGGCGTCGAGCACCAGCCAGTCGGCGGACAGCTTGTCCCACAGCCCGCAGGAGTCCGCGGCGGCGGCCACCCGCTCGACCAAGGCGGCGGTGACCGCGGGGTCGGCGAAGAACGGCCGGCCGGTGCGGGTGTACACCGCGCCGGTCGTCCCGTCGTCGACGCCAAAGCGCGCGGCGGCCCCCGCGTCGCGGCAGACCACCGCCGTCGCCCGCGACCCCATGTGCTTCTCTTCGCAGACCACCCGGTCGGTGTGCCGCCGGAAGTGCGCGAAGGCCTCGTCCGGGTGCTCGAGCAGCCCGTCGGCCGAGGAGGTGTCGGCCGGCGCCATGGTCGGCGGGAGGTACACCAGCCAGCGCGGGTCGACGGCGAAGCGGCTCATCACCTCCAGCGCGGCCGCGGCGTTCTCCTCGCCGATCTTGACGCGGCCGTGCAGCGACGTCTCCACGTACCGCGTCCCGGAGACGTCGCCGATGTCGAGGGCGGCGGCGTCGCGCTCCGGCGCGGCGGGACGCAGCGGCCGCGCCGGCTCGTACCAGGTCTTCTCGGCGGGCACGCTCACCAGCTCCCGCTCGGGATAGCGCAGCGCGGTGAGCTCGCCGCCGAAAACGCAGCCGGTGTCGAGGCAGATGGTGTTGTTGATCCACTCGGCTTCCGGAACCGGAGTGTGTCCATAGACGACCGTCGCCTTGCCGCGGTACTCCTTGGCCCACGGGTAGCGCACCGGCAGGCCGTATTCGTCGGTCTCGCCGGTGGTGTCGCCGTACAGCGCGAAGGCGCGCACCTTGCCGGAGGCCCGGCCGTGGTAGCTCTCCTTGAGGCCGGCGTGCGCGACGACGAGCTTGCCGCCGTCGAGTCGATAGTGGCTGATCAGGCCGTCCATGAACTCCCGGGCGCGCTCGGAGAACTCCGGCCCGGCCGCCTCCAGCTGGTCGAGCGACTCGGCCAGGCCGTGCGCCACCTTGACCTTGCGGCCCGCCAGCGCCCGCGACAGCTTGGCTTCGTGATTTCCGGAGACGCACAGCGCGGCGCCGGAGTCGACCATGCCCATGACCAGCCGCAGCACACCGGGCGTGTCGGGTCCGCGGTCGACGAGGTCGCCGACGAAGACGGCCGTGCGGCCGTCGGGGTGCTTGGCGTCGACGGCGCGACCGTGCGCGTCGCGCTCGAGAACGTATCCCAGCCGCGTCAGCAGACTCTCCAGCTCCGCGCGGCAGCCGTGCACGTCGCCGACGACGTCGAACGGGCCGGTCAGCTCGGTCTTGTCGGTCCAGGCGCGTTCGTAGGCGATCACTGCGGCGTCGACGGCTTCCACGCCGTGCAGCATGTGGACGCGGCGGAAGCCTTCACGGTTCAGACCGCGCAGCGAGCGGTGCAGTTCGCGGTGGTGCTTGGCGACGACGTGCCCGCCGAAGTCGCGGTCGGGGCGCGCGGCGTTGCGCGCGACCGCGGTCGACTGCGGCACGTCGAACACGATCGCGTCGACGAGCACGTGGCGCTCTTTGGCCAGCGCGATCAGCTCGGCGCGGGCGTGACGCTGCACATTGGTGGCGTCGACGACGGTCAGCAGGCCGCGCCGCAGCCGGGTGCCGACGATGTAGTGCAGCACGTCGAAGGCGTCGGAGGTGGCAGCCTGGTCGTTCTCGTCGTCGGAGACCAGGCCGCGACAGAAGTCCGACGAGATCACCTGGGTCGGCGCGAAGTGTTCGGCGGCGAAGGTGGACTTGCCCGAGCCGGAGACTCCGACCAGGACGACCAGCGACATCGCCGGCACGGAGATCTCACTCACGGGTGAACACTCCCATCTGGGTCGGCGTGCCGGCGTCGGGATCGGCTTCGCCGACGCCGGAGACGATCACGCGGTAGCCGTGGTCGGCGGCGACGCGGCTCGCCCACGCGGCGAACTCGTCCCGGTTCCACTCGAAGCGGTGGTCGGGGTGGCGCAGGCTGCCCTCGGCCATCCCGTAGCGGGCGTTGTATTCCACGTTGGGCGTGGTGACGACGACGCATCCCGGGCGGGCGGCGCCGAAGACGACGCGCTCCAGGGCCGCCAGCCGCGGCGGGTCGACGTGTTCGACGACCTCCATGAGCACCGCGGCGTCGTAGCCGGCGAAGCGTGCGTCGGTGTAGGTCAGCGCGCCCTGGAACAGCGCGAGCCGTCGCGCCTGCCGCTCGGACATGCGTTCAACTCCCAGACGCTTGTGCGCCAGCCGCAGCGCCCTTGTCGACACGTCGACGCCGGCGACCTTGGTCAGCTCCGGACGCTCCAGCAGCGCGGCAAGCAGTCTTCCCGAGCCGCAGCCCAAGTCGACGACGCTGCCGGCGCCGGATCCGGCGATCGCGTCGACGACCGCGGCGATGCGCTGTTCGGCCAGCGGGACCGACGTGGTCTGGTCTTCGCTCGCCTCGGGCGCCTCCTCGTCGACGCGCGGGTCCACGTCGACGACGTCCGATTCGTCCACTTCGGCCAGCCGCGCCAGTGCGATCTTCTCCAGGCCGCGGCGGGCCGCCAGATAGCGACGGGTGATCAGCGCGCGGCGCGGGTGGTCGGCGAGCCAGCCGGCGCCGCCGCGCACCAGCTTGTCGACCTCGGCGATGTCGACCCAGTAGTGCTTGGCGTCGTCGAGCACCGGCAGCAGCACGTAGAGGTGGTTGAGCGCGTCGCTCAGCTTCAGCTTGCCGGACAGCCGCAGCCGGACGTAACGCGAGTCGCCCCACTCCACGGGGATCAAGGGCACGGTCTCGGCCTCGACGTTCCAGCCAAGCGGCGCGAACAGCTCCTCGGCCAGCCGCGGCCCGCCCCGGCAGGGAACGGCGGGCAGCTCGATTTCCAGCGGGATCGACGCGGCGGCCACTTCGGGACGGGCGTCGCATTTGCCGTGCCGGGCGGAGCCGAACACCTTGCCCAAAGCGACCGCCAGCAGCGACGACGCCGCGTACGGGCGGTCGTTGACGTACTGCCCCAGCGCGAAGTCGGGCGTGTCCTTGCGGGAGCGGGCGAGCCGGACCGAGTCGACCTCAAGCAGCAGCGCCGCGGTGCACCGACGCCTGTCGGCCTCGGGGTAGAACACCGTGGCCGTGCCGAACGACTGCGCGAACCGCTGCACCTTGTCGGGGTGCTTGTGCAGCAGATAGCCGAGGTCGTCGGCCGGGTCGGCCGTGGTCGAGATGGTCACCAGCATGCGCCGATTGTCCCTGGCACGGCCGCCCCGCGCGAATTGGTTTCGAATGGACGGGCCGTGTCGTCGCCGGGTCAGTCGTCAACGCCTCCGCCGACGGCGACGGCGTGCGGTTCGCGCGCCGCCAGGAAGGCGGGGTGGCTGTGGAAGCGCCGCCTGATCTCGTCGCGGGCGGCGGCGTCGAGGTCCGGAAGCGGCGCGCGGCTGCGTCCGGTGTCGACGCCCTGGAGGCGCAGCACCTCGCGCATGAAGGCCAGGAAGTCATGTCGCTCGAGCTGCTCGATCACCGAAAGTGCGACGCGCTGCAGCCCGCGGGCGACCTCGGCGCGGCCGTCGCGGATCGCGTCGTAAATGGCGACGAACAGCTCGGGCATGATGTTGTACGTCGAGCCGATGCCGCCGGCCGCGCCGTAGAGGAGCCCGGCAGCCAGCACGTCGTCGGCGCCGTTGTAGACGCGAAAGTCCTCCGGAGTGTGCGCGACAAGCCGCGACATGGTCCCCAGGTCTTTCGCGCTGTACTTGAGACCGGCGAGCACGCCCTCCTCGGCGAGGTCGGCGAACCAGCGCCACTCCAGCTCGCGGCCGGTGAGCGCGGGAATGTGATAGCCGTGCACCGGCACGTCGACGGCCGCGGCCAGCGCGCGGTAGAACTTCGCAAGCGCGTCGTCGGACAGCACGTAATAGAACGGCGTGACCGCCGAGACCGCCGCCGCGCCCACGACGGCGGCGTGCCGCGCCAGCGCGACGGTCGACCGCGTGTCGAGCGCGCCGACGTGCGCGATCACCGGGATCTGTCCGGCGACGTGGCCGACGACGGCGTCGAGCAGCAGTTTGCGCTCGGCGACGGTCTGCATGACGCCCTCGCCGGCGGTGCCGCCGACGAACAGGCCGTGCACCCCGGCGTCGACGAGCCGGTCGACCAGCTTGAGCGTGGCGGCCGCGTCGACGTCGCCGTCGGCTTTATATGCGGTCAGCAGCGCCGGAAAGATGCCCTTCACCGTGCGGTTCCCTTCTTCTTCGTCGCGGCCTTCGTCCCGGAGCCGACGT
>JBOGDN010000528.1:0-6386 GCA_050742995.1 Stackebrandtia sp.
ACGCCGACGACCGAGGCCATGGCGAAGCGGCGTCCTGCCGCGCGCCAGGCGGTCAGGTCGGCGGTGACGTCTCGCATTTGTCGGCTCCTTTCTCGGCTCAGGTGTCGGTGATGTGCTCGGGTCGGACGGGAACCCGGCGCAGCGGTTTGCCTGTGGCGCGGCGGATCGCGGCCACGATCGCCGGCGTCGACGACAGCGTCGGCGGCTCGCCGGCGCCGCGCAGCCCGTACGGGGCGTGCGGGTCGGGGTATTCGAGGATCTCGACGGGCATGGGCGGCACGTCGAGGATCGTCGGAATGAGATAGTCGGTAAAGGACGGATTGCGTATGGTTCCGTCCTCCACGAGGACTTCCTCCATGACGGCGAGACCGAGCCCCTGGGCGGCGCCGCCGTGGATCTGACCCTCAAGCGACTGCCGGTTGAGGATGCGACCCACGTCCTGCACCGCCGACAGGTCGACGACCTTCACCAGCCCCAGTTCGACGTCGACGTCGACGACCGCCCGGTGCACACACAGCGCCAGCTGCACATGGCTGTCTCCTTGACCGGTGACCGGGTCCATGGGCGAGGTGGGACGGTGGCGGAACACGCGGGTTTCCTCGGCGGGCGCGTCGGCGAGCACGTCGACCAGGTTCGCCAGGACCCCGCCGGTACGCGAGGCGATCTTGCCTCCGTCGAGGATGATCGACTCGGCGGGCGCGTTCACGCGCGACGCGATCGCGTCGCGCACGGCTATGCAGGCCATCCGCACCGCGCCGCCGGTCATATAGGACTGCCGGGAGGCCGAGGACGAGCCCGCCGACCCCACCTGGGTGTCGGCGGGGACGATCGTCACCTGCTCCACGCCGAGCTCGGTGCGGGCGATCTGCGCCTGCAGCGTCACCAGGCCCTGCCCGACTTCGACGCCTGCGGTGTGCACAAGGGCCGCCGGCTCGCCGCCGACGAGTTCCAGGCGCACGCGCGCGGTCGAGTAGTCGTCGTTGCCCTCCGAGAAGCAGATGTTCTTGATGCCCACGCCGTAGCCGACGCCCCGCACCACGCCTTCGCCGTGAGTGGTGTTGGCGACGCCGCCGGGCAGGTCCCGCACGTCGCGCATTGCGGCGGCTTCGGGCGGCATCGGCATGTCCCGCAGCTTGACGAGCATCTCGGCCAGCGGCGCCGGGGAGTCGACGATCTGGCCGGTGGCGAGCGCCGAGCCCTGTGAGGCGGCGTTGCGGCGCCGGAATTCGACCGGGTCCATGCCAAGCGAGTCGGCGAGCGCGTCCATCTGGGACTCGTATGCGAAGCACGCCTGCACCGCGCCGAAGCCGCGCATGGCGCCGCAGGGCGGGTTGTTGGTGTAGGCGCCCCAGGCGTCGATCTTGACGTGGGGAACTTCGTAGGGTCCGATCCCCAGCGAGGCGGCATTGCCGACGACGGCCGGGGTGGTCGAGGCGTAGGCCCCTCCGTCCAGAATGATCTCGGCCTTGACGTAGACGAGTTTGCCGTCGCGGTTCGCGCCGTGCTCGTAGCGCAGCTTCGCCGGGTGCCGGTGCACGTGCCCGAAGAACGACTCCTCCCGGTGGTACGACATCTTCACCGGCCTGCCGGTGCGCAGGGCGAGCATGCAGGCGTGTATCTGGACCGACAGGTCCTCGCGCCCGCCGAAGGCGCCTCCCACCCCGGCCTGAGTCATGCGCACCTTCTCGGGGGGAAGGTTCAGGCAGGGGGCGACCTGCCACAGGTCGCTGTGGAGCCACTGCGTGGCGATGTACAGGTCGACGCCGCCGTCGTCGGCGGGCACGGCGAGACCGGATTCGGGTCCCAGGAACGCCTGATCCTGCATTCCGACCTCGTAGTCGGCGGTCACGACGACCTCGGCGACGGCCGAGTCGGCGTCGCCCACCCGCACCGGCTGGTGGCGAACGACGTTGCCTTCGGGGTGCAGACGCGGCGCGTGCGGGTCGTGGACGGCGCGCGCGGGGTCGGTCAGCGGCCGCAGCACCTCGTAGTCGACGACGATCGCCGCCAGGGCGCGGCGGGCGGTCTCGGGGTGGTCGGCGGCGACGATCGCCACCGGCTCGCCTTGATGGCGCACCACGTCGTCGGCCAGGACGGGCTGGTCGGCGTGGTCGAGGCCGTACCGTTTGGCGCCGGGGACGTCCTCGTGCGTCAGCACCGTGCTGACTCCGGCGATGCGCAGCGCCGGCGAGACGTCGACGCGGCGAATGCGCGCGTAGGGGTGCGGGCTGCGCAGCGTGGCGCCCCACAGCATGTCGTCCATCCGCAGGTCTGAGGAGTAGGCGAACTCGCCGCGAACCTTGAGCCGGGCGTCGGGGCGCACGGGGCTGTCGCCCACGCCGCCGCGCAGTCCCTGCGTAAGGGGTTCGGGTCTTCGCAGCGGGGCAGTCATCGGACGTCCCCGTTCACGAGGCGGCGGTTGGCCGCGCGGGCGTGGCGGGCCAGTTCTTCGACGTCGGCGGTGCGCAGCTCGCCGTCTTCCACAATGGTTTTTCCGCCGACGGTCAGCAGGGCCAGCGGCGCCGGGGCGCCGGTCACCAGCGCGGCGACGGGGTCGGCGATGTCGGCGTGCGCGAGTCCGTCGAGCCGCCACAGCGCGATGTCGGCGAGTTTCCCCGCCTCGAGGGATCCGATCTCGTCGGCGCGTCCGAGCACCCTCGCACCGCCGATGGTGCCAAGCGCCAGCGCCTGCCGGGACGTCATCGCGGCGGGACCGCCCAGCTGTCTTGCGGTGTACAGGGCTTGCCTGAGTTCCTCGGAGAGCATGCCCGCCTCCTGCGAGGCCGCGCCGTCGACGCCAAGACCCACCGGCGCCCGCGCGTCTGTCAGCGCCCGGACGTCGGCCATGCCGGTTCCAAGGCGGGCGTTGGAGCTGGGGCAGTGCGCGGCCCCGGTTCCGGTGGCGCCCATGCGTTTCACCGCCGCCGGCGTCAGGTGCACGGCGTGCGCGAACCACACGTCTTCGCCGAGCCATCCGACCGAGTCCATGTAGTCCACCGGGGAGCATCCGTGCGTTTCGCGACAGAACTGCTCCTCGTCCAGCGATTCGCACAGGTGCGTGTGCAGGCGGACGCCCTTGCGGCGGGCCAGCTCGGCCGACTCGCTCAGCAGCCGCGAGCTGACCGAGAACGGCGAACACGGCGCCACCGCGATGCGCAGCATGGAATCGAAGGACGGGTCGTGGTGGGCGTCGACGACTGCTTCGGTGGCCGACAGGATCTCGTCGACGTCCTCCACGAGGTGGTCGGGGGGCAGTCCTCCGTCGGAGCGTCCGCGGTCCATCGATCCGCGGGCGGCGTGGAAGCGCAGGCCGATGTCGCGCACCGAGGACAGCTGCGCCTCGAGCACCTCCTCGCGTCTGCCGCGGGGGAACACGTAGTGGTGGTCGGCGCTTGTGGTGCAGCCGTTGAGCGCCAGCCAGGCGAGTCCGCCGCGGACGGCGGCCCGCACGCTGTCGGCGTCGATGCGTCCCCACACCGGGTACAGCGCGACGAGCCATTCGAAAAGCGTGTGGTCGACGGCCAGGCCGCGGGTGACCCACTGGTACAGGTGGTGGTGGGTGTTGATCAGGCCGGGGGTGGCGAGGCAGCCGGCGCCGTCGACGCGTCGCGTGGGCACGTCGTCGGCGAAGTTCGGCGCCGCGCCCTCGCCGACGGCCGTGATCCGTCCGGCCTCGACGACGACGTGGCCGCAGTCGTATTCGGCGCCGTTCGGGTCGACGGTGGCCACGGCGGCGCCTTCGATCACCAGGCGCGCGGCGGGTGTGGTCTGCGCGTTCACGCCGTCCTCCTTTCGGCGGCCAGCCGCACGGCGTCGAGGATCTTCTCGTAGCCGGTGCAGCGGCACAGGTTCCCCGCGAGGGCTTCGCGCGTCTGCGCGTCGGTGGGGTTCGGGCAGCGGTTCAGCAGGTCGTGGGCGCTGACGAGCAGCCCGGGGGTGCAGAATCCGCACTGGACGGCGCCGGCTTCGACGAAGGCGGTCTGTATGTCGGCCAGGTCGGCGTCCGGCTCGGGAAGGCCCTCCACGGTGCGCAGTCGGCGTCCCTGGCATTGCGGGGCGGCCACCAGGCAGGAGCACACCGGGACGTCGTCCAGGTAAACGGTGCACGAGCCGCATTCGCCTTGTTCGCAGGCGTTCTTGGCGCCGGGAAGACCCAGGCGTTCGCGCAGCACGTACAGCAGGCTCTCGCCGGGCCAGACGTCGTCGGCCGTGGCCGGTTCGCCGTTGACGGTGAAGTTCAGCCGCATTGGTACTCCTTCCAGGCCCAGCCGAGGCAGCGCCGGGCCATGACGTTCAGGGCGTGACGGCGGTAGGCCGCCGAACCCCGCACGTCGTCGATGGGGTCGGCCGCTTCGGCGACCAGTTCGCCGAAACGCCGAGTCACGGCCTCGTCCACGTCGCCGCGGGCTTCCCAGGGCAGTTCGGCGGCGAGGAACGTCTCGGCGGCGGCGGCGCGACGCGGGGTGGGCGCGGCCGAGCCGATGCAGGCGCCGACGGTCGCCTTCGCCGGGTCGAGGTCGATGGCGAAGGCGCACACCGCGATCACCATGGCGTTGCGGGTGCCGATCTTGGCGAACTGCTGCGGCCCGGACGCCGCGGGCGCCAGGACGGCGGTGATGAGTTCGTCGGGTTCCAGGGCATTGCGTTTGACGCCGGTGAAGAATTCCGTCGCCGGGATCCGGCGCACTCCCCTCACGCTGGCGGCCTCGATCTGCGCGCCGGCGGCCACCAGGGGCGGGTGCCCGTCGCCGGCCGGGGACGCGGCGCCCAGGTTGCCGCCGAGCGTGCCGCGGTTGCGGATCTGCGGGGATCCGATTGTGCGCGCGGCCATCGCCAGCCCGGGCAGCAGCGTCCCGATCTCGTCGATGACGCGGGTGTAGGGCAGGCAGGCGCCGATGCGGACGAATTCGCCGTCGCGGCCCCATTCGCACAGCTCGTCGACTCGGTTCAGATCGAGGAGCGCCTGGGGGCGGCGCATGTCGAAATTGAGTTCGACCATGACGTCGGTGCCTCCGGCGATGGGCACGGCTTCGGGCCGGAGGGCCTTGTACTCCAAGGCTTCGCGCAGATCGGCCGGGCTGTGGAAGTCCATGCTCATGAGCGCGTCACCGTCCCCTCGATCAGCCCGTAGGGACGGTCGGCGGCGTGAAACACCAGGCCGGGGTTGTCCATTCCGAACGGTTCGAGGTCGCAAAGGAAGTGGTGCTTGTTGGGCAGCGACAGCGAAACGCGCGACGCCTGCGGCACGTCCTGGAGCACTCGGGCGCCCATGGAGTACAGCGTCTGCTGCAGCGAAAGCGAGTAGGTGTCGGCGAAGGCGTCGACGAGGGACCGCCGCGCCCTGGCGTAGGCGGCGGCGAAGTCCGTCTCGGACGTGGAGTACGTCCAGCTCGCCGACACTTCCGTCGCCAGGACGCGGTCTGTCGCCGGAGGCAGCGTGGTGTATTCGTCCACAATGTATCCGGTGAACTCGGAGTCGGTGGAGTTGAGCAGCAGCAGGTCCTTCAGGCCCGCCGACACCTCGACGCCTTCGCCGTCGCAGACGACGTCGACGGTGCGCACTTCGCCTCCGGCGGCGCGGGTGAAGGAGTGGTCGCCGATCCGTTCCCAGGCGTGCTCCTCAAACGACACGTGAGCGGAGTGGATCGGCTCGTGGCTGTCCACGAAGTGCCGCGCCAGACGCATGCCGAAGGCTTCGACCTCGCCGATCCCGTCGCGCGCGAAGGCGTACACGGTGTTCTTCTGCGTGTCGGTCGGCAGCACGTGGGAGTTGTCGCCGGTCAGGTGGGTGTCGATCAGGTCGCCTGTGAGCGCGACGCTGACGTTGAGGTCGGTGACGACGTGCCGCTTGTCGGCGCGGTCGACGTGCACCAGGCGGGTTTCGGCCTTGCCGTACTGGTTGGCGGCGAGTCGGAAAGCCATGTCAGCTCCCTCGATAGGTCGAATAGGCGAAGGGGCTCAACAGCAGCGGCACGTGGTGGTGCGCTTCGGGGTCGACGACGGTGAAGGCCACCGACACCTCGGGATGGAAGGTGGCGACGTCGCGGCGGCGCCACCAGTCGCCGGTGGCGAAGACCAGCCGGTGCCGGCCGCGCCGCACCGTCCAGCCGGCGATGCGGCCGTCCTCGTTGGTGACGCCGATGTGGATCCTTTCGGAGTGGCCGTCGTCGTCTTCGTGCCACAGCGAAATGTCCATGTCGCCGGCGGGATTTCCGCTCACGGCGTCGAGCACGTGTGTGGACAGGCTCATTCGGCCACCAGCTTTCTCAGGCGCAGCATTGTGATCGCGCGCAGTTCGCGTTCTACTTCGAGGGCTTCGACGTCTGTGTCGTTGGCCAGCCGCCGCCGGGCCTCGGCGAGCATTTCCTCGGCGGAACGTCCAGTGG
>JBOGDN010000529.1:0-4840 GCA_050742995.1 Stackebrandtia sp.
GCGCGGAATACTGCTATTATTGGAGATTCGCGCAAAAAAGAAGAATGGCCAAAATTCGCCATTCTTTGGCAAAGATATCAGGTGAGGAGACCCCTTGTCAAATCGGGCAGACGAGTCTCGCGAACTCGACGTCGCCGAGGAGCGGCGATACGTGGCGAAGCTCTACGAAAAGCTCGACGAACTGCGCAAACGCACCGCCGCACGCCGCGGCGACGTGCTCATGGAGGTCCCGTCGCACGAGCAGGCGCGGCTGCACCGCGAGAACTTCGCCGAGATGTACACCCGCGAGATGGCCAAACTCCACGCGGTGGAGGAAGGCCTGTGTTTCGGGCGACTCGACCTCGAAGAGGGCGGACGCGGATACGTCGGCCGAATCGGAATTTTCGACGACGATCGAAACGCCCTGCTCGTCGACTGGCGCGCTCCCGCGGCGCGGCGCTTCTACACCGCCACGGCCGCCAACCCCGACGGCGTGACCCGGCGCCGCCACATCCGCACCCGGCGCCGCGACGTCGTCGACGTCAGCGACGAGGTCCTGGACTTGTCGGCGCCGCGCGACTCCTGGCGCGAGGACGTCACCGGCGAGGCCGCGCTGCTTGCCGCGCTCGACGCCGGACGCACCGGCCGAATGAGCGACATCGTCGAGACCATTCAGGCCGAGCAGGACCGCGTCATCCGCTCCCCGCTCGACGGGATCCTGGTCGTCCAGGGCGGACCCGGAACCGGCAAGACCGCCGTGGCACTGCACCGCGCGGCCTACCTGCTGTACGAGCACCGCGAGAAGCTCGCCAAACGCGGCGTGCTCGTCATCGGCCCCAACGCGGTGTTCCTGCGCTACATCTCCGACGTGCTGCCGGGCCTCGCCGAGACCGACGTGCTGCTGCGCACCGTCGGCGACATGTTCCCCGGCGTGTCCGCCGACCGCGAGGAGCCGCCCGAGACCGCGCGGATCAAGGGCGACGAGTCCATGACCCGCACGCTGGCGGCGGCCGTTGCCGACCGGCAGCGCGTCCCCGAGAGCTCGGTGCACGCCGACACCGAGTACGGCAGGCTCGACGTCGACCCGGAGCTGGTCGCCGCCGCCCGCGACCGGGCCCGCGCCTGTGGCCGTCTCCACAACCACGCCCGCCCGCTGTTCGCCGAGGCGCTGCTGCAAAGCCTGGCCGAGCAGGTGGCCGAGCGCATCGGGACCGACCCGTTGGGCGAGGAGAACCTGCTCGAGGACGCCGACGTCGCCGCGATCGCCGCCGAGCTGGGGGAGGAGCCCGAGGTGCGGGCGGTGCTGGACTGGCTGTGGCCCGAGCTCACCGCGCAGCAGCTGCTGGCGGGCCTGTGGGGCTCGCAGGAGCGGATCGCCGCGGCCGCGCCGGATCTCGACGCCGAGCAGCGCCGCGGCCTGCTGCGGCGTCCGCGCAGCGGCTGGACGGCCGCGGACGTGCCGCTGCTTGACGAGGCCGCCGAGCTGCTTGGAGAAATCGACGACGGCAAGGCCGCCGCGGCCAAGGCCCGCGCCGAAGCCCAGGCCGCCTACGCGCAGGGCGTGCTGGACATAGTGGAGGGCTCGCGCTCGATCGACCTGGAGGACGAGGACGACCCCGACGCCGATCAAATCATGGCCACCGACGTGGTGGACGCGGCCCTGCTCGGCCAACGCCACTTTGACGACGACTACCTCACCGTTGCCGACCGCGCCGCGGCCGACCGCACCTGGACCTTCGGGCACGTGATCGTCGACGAGGCCCAGGAGCTGTCGCCGATGGCCTGGCGGATGGTGATGCGCCGCTGCGTCGGCCGGTCGATGACGCTCGTCGGCGACGTCGCCCAGACCTCCGACGTGTCGGGCTGCGCCTCGTGGGGCGCCGTGCTCGAGCCCTACGTCAGCGACAGGTGGCGCTGCGAGGAGCTGACCGTCAGCTACCGCACCCCCGCCGAGATCATGGCCGTGGCCGCCGAAGTGCTGCGCGACATCGACCCCGCGCTGTCGCCCCCGCGCGCGGTGCGCGCGGCGGGGGAGGAGCCCTGGGAGGCGGCGCTGGCCGAGGAGAAACTCGCCGCGCGGGTCGGGGAGTTCGCCCGCCGCGAGCTGTCCGAACTCGACGCCGGAAAGGTCGCGGTGATTGTGCCCGGATCGCGGCGCGAGGCGGTGCGCGCGTGCGTCGGCGCCGAGACGGACCTGGAGGATCCGGTGACGGTGACGACCGTGCGCCAGGCCAAGGGCCTTGAGTTCGACTCGGTGATCGTGGTCGACCCCGACGGGATCGTCGCCGAATCCACGCGCGGCCGCAGCGACCTGTACGTGGCCCTCACCCGCGCCACCCGCCGCCTCGGCATAGTCAAACCCGAATGACGACTGAGCCAAGCGTCGAAGCGGCGGCCGGTTTAGGTCGTCTGGCGCTTGCGTTTCCAGTTCTCCAGTTCGGCGAGGACCTGTTTCACGGCTGCCTTGCGGGTCAGGCCGCGGTCGATCAGCAGGGTGGCGCCCGGACCGTCGGTGGTGAGGATGCCGAGGAGCATGTGTTCGGTGCCGATGTAGTTGTGTCCGTGGTGGAGCGCGAAGCGCACCGACAGCTGGAGGGCTTTGCGGCCGTCTTTGGACAGCGGGAGGTCGTCGGTGGCGGAGATGGGTTCGGGGTTGCGGGGCGGCAGGGCCGTCGTCGCGGCTTGAGCCAGGTCGTCGAGGGCGACGTCGAGAGTGTTGAGGGCTCTGCAGGCGATGCTGTTGGGCTCCTCGACGAGTCCGAGGAGCAGGTGCAGCGAATCGACGCGGTCGTTGCCGGCGTTGCGGGCGGCCAGCTCGGCTTTTGCGAGTACGACCTTGGCGCGGTGGGTGAAACGGGCGTTCTTTCCGAGCAGCTCTTGGAGGTCGAATTCTTTGCCGGCGTCGGTGACGAATCGCTTCTGGGCGGCCTGTTTGGAGATTCCCATGTGCTGACCGATGTCGGTCCAGGAGGCGCCGGAGCGGCGGGCCTGGTCGACGAAGTGGCCGATGAGGTGGTCGGCCTGATCTTCGAGGGCTTCGGCGAGCCAGCAGGCGTCGGACAGCCGTTCCAGTGCGTCGCCGTCGGCGCGGTTCTTGTTGACGTAGGTGATGAGGTCGTCGAGTCGGACGGGGAGTTCGGGAGAGTATTCGTTCATGCGTCAACCATAGGTTGACGATCGGGATTCGTCAACTGTTGGTTGACGCATTGCTCGCCGCCTTCGCCACCTCGCCTCGCGCCACCTCCGTCCTTGCTGCCTCCCCCTCCGGGAGCTCTCCTCTCGATTTCAGTTGCTTTCTGATTTTCAGAAAGTATTGAAATTTCAGTCAGAACCGGATACCGTCGTCTACGACACGAAAAAGGAGGCCGTTGTGACCGCCGACAATCAGCGCACCTCGCTGCATGACTTCGCCGACGAGATCGGCATGTACTTCGAGGAGAAAGGCCTGCCGCGCATCCCGGGCCGGATCTTCGGGTGGCTGCTGGTGTGCGATCCGCCGTACCAGTCCGCCGAGGAGCTGGCCACGGAGCTGCAGATCAGCCGCGGCTCGATCAGCACCGCCATGCAGATGATGACGCGGGGCGGCTCTGTCGAGCGACATCACGTGCGCGGCTCTCGGCGCACCTACTACCGCGTGCGACCGGGTCGCTGGCTCGACGAGGCCGCCAAGCAGGCGCGGCAGGCCGCCGAGATGGTCAAGGTCGCCGACCGCGGGCTCGAGATGCTCGCCGGCGCCTCGCCCGAGCAGCGACAGCGGCTGCAGGAGATGCACGACATGTACGACTTTCTGTCCGAAGAGTATTCCCTTATCGAGTCCAAGTGGCGCCGCCGGCAGCAGGAGCAGTGAGTCCTATGAGCAAGGTCATTGAGATCGACGACCTCACCTTCACCTACCCCAAGTCCTCCGACCCCGCCGTGCGCGGCGTCAGCTTCGACGTGCCCTCCGGCGAGATATTCGGCTTCCTGGGCCCGTCGGGCGCGGGCAAGTCCACCACGCAGAAGATCCTCACCGGACTGCTTTCCGGCCACGGGGGCGCGGTCTCGGTGTGGGGCAAGGACCCGTCGACGTGGGGATCGGAGTACTTCCAACGCATCGGCGTCTCCTTCGAGCTGCCCAACCACTATCTGAAGCTGACCGGCCTTGAGAACCTGGAGTTCTTCGCCTCGCTGTATCGCGGCGAGACCGCCGACCCGATGGCGCTGCTCGACCGCGTCGGGCTCGCCGACGCCGCGCACACCCGCGTCGGCAAGTACTCCAAGGGCATGCAGATGCGGCTGGTGTTCATTCGCGCGCTGCTACACCGTCCCGAGCTGCTCTTCCTCGACGAACCCACGTCCGGAATGGATCCCGCCAACGGGCGGATCGTCAAGGACCTGATCAAGGAGCTGCGCGCCGAAGGCCGCACCGTCTTTTTGACCACTCACGACATGGCCACCGCCGACGAGCTGTGCGACCGGGTGGCGTTCGTCGTGGACGGTCGGATCGCCGCGCTCGACTCGCCGACCGAGCACAAGGTCAGCCGCAGCCAACGCACCGTGCGGGTGACCTACCGCGTCGACGGCGCCGAAGAGCTGCGGGACAAGGACTTTCCGCTCGACGGGCTCGCCGACGACGAGTCGTTCCGGCAGCTGCTGGCCACGCACACCGCCGAGGCCGTCCACAGCCAGGAAGCCAACCTCGAAGACGTCTTCATCGACGTGACCGGAAGGAGCCTGAAGTGAACGCCGCCCTCGCGCCTTTCCGTTCGGCCTTCCTGCTGGACGTCCGCCTCCAGCGGCGATACGGCTTCTACTACGCGGCGTTCTTCTCGGTGCTGCTGTGGGAGGTGATCGTCTACCTGATACCCGAGCACCTGAGACC
>JBOGDN010000530.1:0-12558 GCA_050742995.1 Stackebrandtia sp.
TGCTCGGCGCCGCCGAACCGCCGGCGACCGAACGGTTCGCGCAGGCCGTGGCCGCGGCGTGCGCCGGCGCCAAGGGAGCCCGCCGTGCGGCAGAGTGACCCGCCTGCGGCCGCGGCCTCCACGGCGCGCTCCTCCCCCGGCGACTTGGCTAGGCTTGCCGAGGCCGTGGGCTCTAGTCGTCCGCCGGGCTCGCCTGGGCCCGAGCAACTTCAGAAAGTGTGGATCCGTGAACCGAAAGATGCTTCTGGGAGGGTTCGTCCTCGCGCTGGGATTGGCCGGGTGCTCGCCGAGCGACGATTCGGACGACAAGTCGAAAGACTCGCCCGACGCCCCCGCCGAAGTCGCCTACGACATGCCCGACAACTTCACCCTCGACCCCGACCTCGACGAGCCGGCGCACGCGCTCGCCGAGAAGTTCAGCGTCGAGACGTACACCATGGACGGCGCCACCGCGTTCGACCGCATCGCCATCGTCTCCTATGTGCTGCCGAAGGACGCCAAGACCGAGACCTCCGACGAAAAGCAGGCGCTGACCGAGGAGTACAACAAGGCGCTCGAAAGCGACTCTGAAGTAGACGGCATACCGAACGTCGCGCTCATCAACGGCGAGGAAGGGGTGCTGCGGCGGGCGGTGTTCGAGGACGGAGAAGGCAACGCGCGCAATCAGGACAACTACTTTCTGTTCGACGGGCCGTACGCGGTGCAGGTCTCCTGCGAGTGGGAGGCCGGCTCGGACGAGGCGATGAGCGCCATGTACCAGGCGTGCCAGACCGTCCTGCAGAATCTGGAAATCAAGCAGCCGGAATCCTGACGACAACCGCAGACCTTCCTGGACCCCTCTTACTTTCTATGAACACAGTTCCCGCTTGCGTCGGCTCTGACCGGGTGACCGTCTCCCGGCGCACGGTGCTGCTCGGGGCCTTGTCGGCGGCGACGGCCGCGGCCTGCACCTCTGACGAAGGCACGCCCGTCGACGACGTGGGCGCCCCCGGCGAAGCCACGCACCTGCAGATCATGGCCCACCCCGACGACGATCTCTTCTTCTACAACCTGGACGTGGCGCGGGCGATCCAGGACCGCCACACGGTGGTGACGCTGTGCCTGACGGCCGGCGAGTCCAACGGCAAGAACGCCCAGAAGTCCGATCCGGACTTCGACGACATGGAAGCCGACTTCCTCGGCTTCGCCGCCGCCCGCTTCACGGGCCTGCGCTCCGCGTACGCGGAGATGGCCAGCGGCGACCCCGACCACCCGTGGGAACGCCAGGCGCTGGAGTTCGACAACGGGATCAAAGTCGAAAAGGCGGTGCTGCAGGACTATCCGTACATCACCCTGCTGCACTACCGGCTTTGGGAGAACTCCGACCAGTCTCAGGAGTCCTACAGCGGACGTCTCAGCGATCTGTGGAGCGGCGAGGTGTCGAAGCTTGCGACCATGCGGCTTCCCGGCGGGGCGGTGGACACCGCCGCGGCGGTCACGCACGAAAACCTGCTTGGCACCCTTGTAGAGACGCTTAAGCTTTATAAACCCACCGTGGTGCGCACAATGGATCTGGATCCGGATCCGCAGGAGCACGACGACGACAACCCGCAGTACGCCGATCAGGACGGCTACTCCGACCACATAGACCACACATACGCCGCCCTTTACACGTGGGAGGCGTTGAACAAGTGGCTGCCGGAGCAGTCCTCCCCCGTCCACGTCGTCGGCTATCGCGGGTATTACAACCAGCGTTGGCCGCGCAATCTCAGCGAGGAGGCGCGCGCGGAAAAGGGCCGCTACCTCGACACATACGCCTGGGCGGACGAGCGCAACTGCGGCGAGCCCGACGGGTGCGGCGACCGGAAGCTGCCCGGCGACGGCGTCGGGGACCGCTACGGCGCCAGCACCATTCAACGTTTCCCGGGCAGCCTGCCGGTGCTGCGCACCGACGGCGAGGGGCGGCTGCACGCCCTGACGGCGGTCAACGGCAGACTCACCGTCTGGTCCGAAAAGGATCCCGGCGGCTCGGTGTGGGGGCAGACCCACTTCACCGACCGTCCGGTGTGGTTTCCCAACGTGACCGCCGTTCCCGACGGCGTCGAGACTCTGCTCGCGGCGGGTCTTGAGCAGGAGCTGGGTCCGGCGAAGTCAGACCACGTGCGGGACGTCTCGCTGGCCGTAATCCCGATCGCCGACTTCTCCGAGACAAAGTTTCACGTGCTTGACAACCCGGACTCCTCGTCCTCGGAGGAAGAGCGGGTGCGCGGGCTCGGCTCGCCGGAGATCGTCGTGCTGCCCGACGGGACGCGGATGCTGTTCGCGCGCACCTTCGACCGCACCGTGGCCGCGCGGATCCAGCGCCCCGACGAGGACTGGACCGACTGGATCGACCTCGGCGGCCACGGCATACAGGACGGCCTGTCGGCCACAGTCGACGGCGGCGACTCCGCGACGGTGTTCGCCGCGGCCGCCGACGGCGTCCGCTACTGGACGGTGTCCTCCTCGGGCGAGCACTCCTCGAGCCTGATCCCGGTCGACCCGCCGGCCAGCCCGCCGACCGTGGCCACGACCCGTGACGGCGCGGCCGCGCTGCTGGTGCGCCAGGCACACACCGCGGCGATTGTCATGTACCGGCGCTCCGGGGCGGACTCCGAGTGGAACACGACCCCGGTCGAGCTGGGCGGCAACGGAGGCGGTGGGCGAATCGAGGCGATCACGATGCGCGCCTGGGAAAGCGCGATCGCCGTGGCGCATGTGGACGACTCGGCGCAGCTCAGCTTCGGCGTGACGGACTTCCTCGCCGACGACCCGCGGATCGACTGGAGGCGCAGCGGTCCCCGCGTGCTGCGCCCGCCCGGGCTGACCGTCGACCGCGACAGCCTCGTGGCCGTCGCGGCCGTGGGCGCCGACGGGAAGCTGCACGTCGCCCGCCAGGCCGCGGTCGGCGACGGCCACCTCGGCGACTGGATGACCGTCGCCGTCCCGTCTTAAAGATCGGGCATGAAGATGCGCCGTCCGGCGGTCGCGCCTCCGTCGACGGCAATCGACGCTGCGGGGAAAGAAAGCGAAGCCCCCGCGCACACCCGCGCGAGGGCTTCGCTGAGGCTGTTGTTCGCTAGTCGCCGGCGACGCCGCGGCCCATGCCGCGGTAGGTCCAGCCGGCGTTGCTCCACAGCTGCGGGTCGAGGGCGTTCATGCCGTCGAGCACGCGCGGGTGCTCCACCAGGTCGGCCAGGGCGGTCGGGTCCATGTGACGGAACTCCTCCCACGGCGTCAGCACGCACACCAGCTCGGCGCCTTCGACGGCCTCGGCCAGCGTGGACGCGTAGCGCAGTTCGGGAACCGCGGCACGGGCGTTGTCGATGCCCTCGGGGTCGTAGACGACGACCGAGGCGCCTTCGCCGAGCATGCGACGGGCGACGTCGAGCGCCGGGGAGTCGCGGATGTCGTCGGTGTCGGGCTTGAACGTGGCGCCGAGGACGGCGATGCGCACGCCCGCCAGCTCCGGCCCGTTCGGGCCGACGTCGCGGCCGACGAGCTCGGCGGCGATCCGGACGGCCTTGGTGCGGCGGTGCAGGTTCACCTGGTCGACCTCGGAGAGGAACCGCAGCGACTCGCCGACGCCGAGCTCCTGGGCGCGGGAGGACAGGGCGCGCAGGTCCTTGGGCAGGCAGCCGCCGCCGAAGCCGATGCCGGCGCGCAGGAACTTGTGGCCGATGCGTTCGTCGTGGCCCATGGCTCGCGCCAGCGCGGAGACGTCGCCTCCCGCCACCTCGCACAGGTCGGACATGGCGTTGATGAAGGAGATCTTGGTCGACAGGAACGCGTTGGAGGCAACCTTGACCAGCTCGGCGGTGGCGAAGTCGGTGACGACCTGCGGCACCTCGCGGTCTTCGTGCGCGGCCAGCTCGTAGACGCCCTTGTGCGCCGCCTGCAGCAGGTCGAGCGCCCAGTCGCTCTGCGCGGCGAGCACCACGCGGTTGGGGCGCATCACGTCCTGCACGGCGTTGGCCTCCTGCAGGAACTCCGGGCTCCAGGCCACCTCGACGTCGGCGTCGGTGGTCTTGTTCTTGTCGACGAGCTGCTGCACCCAGGAAGAGGTGCCCACCGGCACGGTCGACTTGCCGACCAGCAGGCAGCGCCGCGTCAGCAGCGGGGCGAGCGTGGTGACGCACTTTTCGATGTACGACAGGTCGGCGGAGTGGGAGTCGGGGCGCGAGGGCGTGCCCACGCACAGGAAGTGGACGTCGCCGAACTCGGCGACCTCTTTGACGTCGGTGGTGAAGCGCAGGCGCCCGTTGGCGAGGTTCTTGCGGACCAGCTCTTCCAGACCGATCTCGTGGAAGGGCAGCTCGCCGGCGGAGAACTTTTCGATGCGTCCCGCGTCGACGTCGTAGCCCATCACCTCGTAGCCGAGCTCGGCGTAACAGGCTGCGTATGTGCCTCCCAGCGGGCCGACGCCCAGGAAGGTCAGCCGGGGCCTCGTCGCCCCGGACGTGATGATCGATTCGGCGTCGCCGCTGAGGTTGGTGTTGCGCATGCTCTTCTCTGGTCTGTCGACTGCTGGGGTGAGGTCACGAAATTCTAACGGGTGAACAACTGTTGAATCACTGTCGAATCGGCGTCCTCGCAAGGTTCGACGGCCCACGGGATCCTACAGTTCCTTCAACACTCTCGGCTCGAGCTTGTGGAACAGCCAGCGCCCGAAGAACAGCAGGAAAACCCCGGTGCCGATGCTGACGTAGAGCATCTTGGCAGACGGCATGAAGTGTCCTGGATCCCAGGCGGCGCGGTGGAGCTGCATCACAGTCACGAAGGGGTTGGCCATGTACAGGTACTGCGCCCAGTCGTACTTCTCAAGCGCGTCCATGACCTTGCTCAACGGGTAGATCACGGGAGCGGCGTAGAACATCACCCGCATGATCAGCCGCATGAAGCGCTCCACGTCCCGGTAGAGCACGTTGATCGACGCCAGGATGAACGAAATGCCCGTGAGCAACACCACCTGCAGCACGAGAGCGCCGACCAGGATGAAGCTGTGCCAGCCCACCTGGCCACCGAAGAGCCACACGAACAGCATCAGAATCGGGAAGCCCGCCAGGAACTCCGTGAAGCGGGCGAACACCCGCGCCACCGGGAACACCTCGCGCGGCACCCGCATGGTGGTGATCAGAGATGACTGCGACACCAGAGAAGTGGTCGCCTCCGAAAGCGCCGAGGACACCCACATCCACGCGAAAATCCCGGAGACGACGTACAGGGGGTAGCCCATCGCGTCGCCGGGCAGACCCGCGCGGTTGAAGACCAGTCCGAAGATGAACCAGTAGATGCAGGCCATGCCCAGCGGCTCGATGAGCGACCACAGGTAGCCAAGCGCCGATTTCTGGTACTTGACCGCGAGGTCGCGCTGTATGAGCACGCGCAGCGGCTGGCGGTGCCGCCACAAGGCGGTCAGTCCGGTGGTTTTGGGAAAAATCCGCTTGGGCGTAGCGGGGACGTGTTCCATAACGGTGCTATCTGAGGTCATCGACAAATTCCGTAATCCTTTGGCGCAGCTCGGGAAGCTCCAAAGACACATGCTCCAACACGGTGTAACGGCCGGGCCGAGTGCGGGGCGCGTACGCGACCGCTTCGGCGAACTGCTCAACGGTAAGCCCCATGTCGACTGGGGTGCACGGCAGGTCATGCCGTCGCATCGTGTGCGCCATTTCGGCGAACAGCCGCTCGTCCCCGCGCAGATACGTGGCGAACAAGGCCCCGACGGCGACCTGCTCGCCGTGCGTGGCGCCCATGTCTCGGTGGCGCTCTTGCAAGGCGTGGCCGATCTCGTGGCACGCGCCGCTGCACGGCAGCGAGGTGCCGGCGACGGCCATGGACGTGCCGCCCATCACCAACGCGTTGGCCAGTGTGGTCAGAAAGTCGTCGTCGGTCACCTCGCCGGGATGGCGCAGCACCGACTCGGCGCCGGCGCGCGCCAAGGCGACGGCGAGGCCGTCGATGGGCTCTCCGGTGATCTCGTGAGACAGCTGCCAGTCCGCGGTGGCCGACAGGTTGCTCAGGGCGTCCCCGACCCCCGAACGCAGCTGCCGCACCGGGGCGCGGCGCACGAAGTCGAGGTCGACGATGACTGCCATGGGGATGTGCGCGCCGTAGGAGATCGAGTGCCCGTCGCGGTCCAGCGACGCCACCGGCGAGGCGATGCCGTCGTTGGCGAGGCTGGTGGCCACCGCGACCATCGGCAGCCCCTGCCGGAACGAGGCGTACTTCACCGTGTCGATGACGCGACCGCCGCCGATGCCGACCACCGCGTCGAAGTTGCGGGTGCGCAGCTTGTCGGCCAGGTCGAGGGCGTCGGAGTGGGCGCCGGCTTCGATCGTGATGATCTCGGCGCGCTCCAAGCTGCCGCGCGCCTGCTCGGCGGCCTCCTTGCCGACGCCGGGGCCCACCGCCACGGCGACCTCGCCGCCGGAGGAGATGCGCCGGTCTGCCAGCAGTTCTCCCAGGTGGGCCACTGCTCCTGCGTGCACCTCGACGGCCAGCGGGGTGGCCACGGTGCGCGCTAGCAGCGGCATGCGACCTCCCGAGCCACGCTCCAGTCGGCGTGGTCGTCTACCTCGACCCAGTTGGTTTCCCCGATGGAGACCGCGCGAATCATCGGGCCGGCGTCGGCGAGCAGCTGGAACGCGTCCTCGTAGTACAGGTTCGGGTCGCCGCGCCAGGTCTCCTCGAGAGCCATCGTCAGCGCGTCGGCGACGTCGGCGCCGATGTGGGACACGCCGATGTACTCCCCGTACGCCCCCTCGACGGCCATCTGCTTGGTGATGCGCGTGACCAGACCGTCCGCGCCGCACCGCACCTTCATGGCCTCGTCGGTGAGCTGCTTGACCGCGTCGACGGCCAGGTTGACGCCGCCGGCGTCGACCGCCAGCAACGTCTTCTCCACCGATTCGGGGTGTACGGTGTCGCCGTTGACCAGCAGCGCGCCCTCGGCGAACGCCTCGCGGGCGTGCCACAGCGAGTAGGCGTTGTTCCAGTCCACGCGGTCGTTGTGGATCAGCCGCACGTCCATGCCGTGGTGGCGGCGGTTCATGTCGTCGAGGCGCGCTTCGATGGCGTGCGCGGCGAACCCGACGACGATCGCGGCCTCGGTCACCCCGGCGGAGGCGAGATTGCGCAGCGCGATGTCGAGGATCGTCGTGTCCCCGTCGACCGGAAGCAGCGTCTTGGGCAGGTCGTCGGTGTCAGGTCGCAGCCGTTGTCCCTGGCCTGCGGCCAGCACCACTCCACGCACGTTTTCGGCTCCTTGACGGTCGATAAGATTGAAAGCTGTGATTGGGCGCCCCGTCGGGCGCACTGCAGGCAACCAGCCGGCAGCCGCAGCGGCCAATGTTACCGTGCCGGTCACTCGCCGGCCATATGTGCTTTACGCTCCGGAAGCCCACACCACAAGCCCTGCGACTACATGATGCCGCCACCCGGCGAGCGCACAAAAAAAGGGGGGGCGCGACCCGGCGGTGTCGCGACGCCGGGCCGCGTCCTGGTTCCGAGACGCCCCCTCGCGTCTCGGAAGTTTTAAACCGCGCTGAGCGCCGAAAACAGGCACGAGCACAGCATCAGCAGGAATCCCACGCCGTAGATCGCGCCGAGGATGAGCCAGCCGTTGTACTTCTGCGGCGGGGGACCGAGCGAGCCCGGGGAGAAGAGGAACACGGGACTGCGGTATTCCAGGGCCGTGTGCTGCCCGGGTCCGACTTGGACGACCAGGTCCGCCTTGCCCCAGTCCCACAAGAAGGGCGTGCTGCAGTGCACCGTGTGCTGCCCGGGTGCGACGGAAAAGGTGTTGCGTTCCCATTTCGCGTCGGGCATCTGCTGCCCGTCGACGAAGATCTTCGGCTTGATGAAGAACAGAATCCACGCCAAGATGAAGAACTTCGCCTCTACGGTGATCCAGCCTCCGCCGCTTCCACTGCCTTGCGGCGGCTGCTGTCCATAGCCCGGATGGTGCGAATACATCGTCATGGGATGCGAGGTTAGGGCGGTGTTTCGCCTGCGGCATAACGCCGAGCTTTTGAAAAGCTTTCGGTCTTGCGCGCCGGGCGCACGAAAAGGCGCGACCCGGTGGTGTCGAGATACCGGGTCGCGCCACGTACCCGAGACAGCCCCTCGTCTCGGGAGCTTCAGGTAAGGACTTTCGCGGACGTTTAGACCAAGTCCTGCGCCTTCTCCAGCGCGTCTTCCAGCTCGTCGTGGTAGGCGAAGACTTCCTCGGAGACCTCGCCGGCGACTTCCTCGGTCACCTTGTCCCACTCCTTCTCGGCGGTCTTGTGCAAATCGACGTCCTCAGCGCACTCGGCGATGTCGACGGCGAATTCCTTTTCCTTCTCCCAGGCCTCGTCGTCCGGCCAGGGAGCGCCCTCCGGAGCCTCGTATTGCGGAGCCTCTTCGCCTTCGCCCTCGTCACTCCCCATGGAATCCTCTTCGGACATCATTTCGTCGAACTCTTCTTCGCTCATGAGTTCTTCGTCGTCCGAGGCGCCTTCCATCTCTTCCTTGTAGTCCTCATAGGAGTAATCTTCCTCTTCGTAGAAGAGGTCGGTATAGGACCACAGATCGAGGTAGCCGTCGACGAATTCGAAGTACGGGTGGCCGCGCTCTTCCACACAGGTCGCCCACTTTTCGCGCGCCTCGATCACCGCGTCGGTCTCATAGCGCTTCGTGAGCTCGTCGCCCTCTTCTCCCCAGAAGTCCGGGTACTCGACGCCGTAGTACTTCCCGCCTTCTTCTTCGTCTTCGACGGGTTCGCCGTAAACGGACTCGTTGACCTCGCCGGTGCAGCCGCCCTCGACCGGCCACTCCTCGGGCCCCTCGCCGCCTTCTTCGCCCTCTTCCGGCTCTTCGTACATGTTTTCGTAGTACTCTTCGCCGTACTGGGCTATTTCATAGTCTTTCTGGTACTTCTCGGGCATCTCATAGAACGGGTCGTCCTCGTCGAGCTCCGCCATCCCGGAGTCTTCGTCCTCTTCGGGGTCGTACTCGGGGTTGCGAGTCTCGTCGAGACCGTTTTCTTTGGCTTCTTCGACGGTGGGGATCTCATAGGATTCCGTCGGCTCGCCGAGGAACGACTCCTCTTCTTCCTCCTCGGAGTCTCCATAAGTCTCCGAAGGGTCCGCGGTCATCCATGCGGGGTGGACGTCGAAACCCTCGTCCTCCAGGCACTGGACGACGAGCCGGTTGATTACGCCTTCGAGCTCCATCTGGATCTTCTCGGCGCTGGCCATCGTCTCGGTGACTTCGTCGACAGGCGACTTCGCCTTTTCCTCGTCGCCGCAGGCCGCCAGCAGAGACCCAGAGAGCAACAGCGCGGCTCCGGCCGCGATTTTCTTTGGGACGTTCGTCTTCATGCCCGGTAAGACGCGACGTGAACTCGAATAGGTTGCCGTGGGTTCGGAAAAATTCGGCGGTGCGGCCGGCGGACGCGAAACAGCGAAACGGGGAGACATACAGCGGCGCGGATCAACGTGCCACCCGTCGATCCGCGCCGCTTCTACCCGACAACAGCCCCTTGCGTCGGGAGTCTCGAGGCAGGCCCGTGCCACGGGCCGTGCGCTTTCAACATTGAAGACGCCGCGACGGTCCGGTTGAGTTGCCTCTTGCGTCAGATCATTTCGCCGAGACTGTCACGCCGCGCAGCAGCGGCCCCCACAGCAGGGTCACGTAGTCGTCGACGTCCTCGGCGTCCTTCCCGGTCGCCGCGGCCACCAGCGGACGCATGACGTCCTGCTCGGTGGATGTGCCGGCGTAGCCCATCGACGGGTCGAACGGCAGCGGGACGCCTCCGTCCTCGCTTTCGCCGTCGGCGCCGCTGGACGTCGCGTCGGGGTCTTGCGTCGAGTAGCCGAGCGTGTCGGTGAGCCCGGGGATCTCGACGGGCAGGTTCGCCCGCGAGGAGTCGTAGTCGTAGCCGTTGGGGAACTGACGCTCTGGTCCGGGCGTGTCCGGACTTGGCAGGCCCCGGCAGTCCGGGCCCTCGTAGGGGCCCCAGGCCGGCTCGTCGACGCCCTGCTCGTACTTGCCGTTGTTCTGCGTGATCTCAAGCGTGATGTGCAGCCGGCCGCCGGAGAAGCTGTCCTTGATGTTCTGCTCGATCGAGGTCAGCCCCTGGAACAGGCAGGGGTACTCCGGCGCGTACGTGGCGAGGACGTCCACGAACGGCTGCGTCACCTCGGCGAACTGGATCAGCCGACCCTGGTAGCGGTCCAGGAACACCCGCGTCTCGTCGCTGAAGTCCTGAGTGTTGATCCACAGCGACTTGAGGCTTTCTTCCTGGTCGTAGATGGTCTTGTTGGTGACGGTGAGGTTTTCCAGGATTTCGACCAGGTCGGGCAGGGCGCCGCGGTAGTTGTCGAGCACCTCGGCCAGCTGCGTGATGTCGTTTTCGATGGCCGGCATTTCCTCGTCGAGGGCGCGCACCACGTCGCCGAGCTGGACGATGGTCTCGCCGAGCTCGTCGCCGCGGCCTTCCAACGCCGAGGCCAGGGACGTCAGGGTCACCGCGAGCTTCTCCGGCGGCACCGCGCGCAGCAGCGGCAGCGCGCCGTCGAGCACCTCTTCCAGCTCGACGGCCTGGTCGGAGGCGTCGATTTTGATGACGGCCTCGTTCCCGATCGCCTTCTCGGACGGCGATTCCGGCGCGACCAGCTCGACGTACTTTTCGCCGAACAGCGTCTTGGGCAGCAGCCGGGCGGAAACGTCCGCGGGAATCTGCGGCACGGACACCGGGTCGAGGGACAGCGACAGCTCGGCGCCGTCGCCGCGCGAGTTGACCTCGCGCACCTCGCCGACGAGCACGCCGTGCAGTTTCACGTCGGCGCCCTTGGACAGCTGCAGCCCGGTCGAGGGGGCGTTGAGCGTCACGGCGACGCCGGGGCTGAACGTCTTGGCGTAGACGGCGACGCACAGGCTCAGCAGCGCGGCCAGCACGACGAGGAAGCCGAGTCCGGCGATGCGTTCTTTCATGCTGCTAACCCACAATCCTCACGGTGGTGGTGGCCCCCCACACCGCCAGGCCGACAAAGAAATTGACGATGTTGATTGAAACGATAGCCGTGCGCACGGCGCGGCCCACTGCCACGCCGACTCCGGCCGGCCCGCCCTCGGCGTGGTAGCCGTAGAAGCAGTGCACGCCGATGATGATGACGGCGAACACCACCACCTTGCCAAAGGACCACATCACGTCGGTGGGCACCAGGAAGGTGTTGAAGTAGTGGTCGTAGGTGCCCGTCGACTGGCCGAAGTAAAAGGTGGCGACGGTGCGGGTGGCCACGTAGCTGGACATCAGCGCCAGCACGTACAGCGGCACGACCGCGGCCAGCCCGGCGAGCATGCGCGTGGTCACCAGGTACGGCAGCGAGCGCACGCCCATCACCTCGAGGGCGTCGACTTCCTCGTTGACGCGCATGGCGCCGAGCTGCGCGGTGAAGCCCGCGCCGACGGTGGCCGACAGCGCGATCCCGGCGACGAGCGGCGCGATCTCGCGGGTGTTGAAGTACGCCGAGATGAACCCGGTGAAGGCGCTGGTGCCGATCTGGTTGAGGGCCTGGTAGCCCTGCAGGCCCACCTCGGTGCCGGTGAAGAACGTCAGGAACACCACCACGCCGACGGTGCCGCCCACGACGGTCAGCCCGCCGGCGCCGAAGCTCACCTCGCCGAGCAGCCGGGCGGTCTCCTTGCGGTAGTGCACCAGCGCGCGCGGCATCCACACGATCGCGCGGGCGTAGAAAAGCAGCTGCGTTCCCAGGGCCGTCAGCATTTATGACCCCTTCTGCGGAACGATCTGGAAGTAGATCGCGACCATCACGAAGTTCACGGCGAACAGCACCATGAAGGAGACCACGACCGAGGTGTTGACGGCCTGTCCGACGCCCTTGGGCCCGCCCTTGGCGTTCATGCCCAGGTAGCAGGCGATGAGCCCGGCGATGACGCCGAACACGAGGGATCTGATCTGCGCGCTGATGAGGTCGGCGACCTGTCCAAGCGCGGCGAAGCTCGCCAGATAGGCGCCGGGCGTGCCGCCTTGCAGGTAGACGTTGAAGACGTAGCCGCCGGCGATGCCGACGCTGGTGACGACGCCGTTGAGGAGGACGGCGACCACGCCGCAGGCGATGACTCGGGGCACGACGAGCCGCTGGACCGGGTCGACGCCGAGGGTCTCCATGGCGTCCAGCTCTTCGCGGATCTTGCGCGCCCCCAGGTCGGCGCAGATCGCGGTGCCGCCGGCGCCGGCGATGAGCAGCGCGGTCACGATCGGACCGGCCTCGCGCACGACCGCCAGGACGCTCGCGGCGCCGGAGTAGGACTCCGCGCCGATCTGCCGCGAAAGCGAACCGAGCTGAAGCGCGATCACCGCGCCGAACGGAATCGAGACCAGGGCCGTCGGGAGTATGGAGACGCTGGCGACGAACCACGCCTGCCGGATCGCCTCGGAGAGCTGGAAGGGTCGGCGCGGCGCGGCCTTGAACGTGTCGGCGCAGAATCCGCTGAAGCGGCCGACTCCCTCCAGGACGCTCACTGCAGCGC
>JBOGDN010000531.1:0-3342 GCA_050742995.1 Stackebrandtia sp.
GTCTACTACGTCCAGTACGCGCACGCTCGGGTGGCTTCCCTGATGCGCAACGCCGCCGAGCTCGGCGCCGAACTCGGCGACGGCTACGACGCCGGTCTGCTGTCGCACGCCCGCGAGGGCGACCTGCTCAAACAGCTGGCCGAGTTCCCGTCCGTCGTCGCCTCCGCCGCCGAGCTGCGCGAGCCGCACCGCGTGGCCCGCTACGCCGAGGATCTCGCCGGCGCCTACCACCGGTTCTACGACGCCTGCCGCGTGCTGCCAAGGGGCGACGAAAAGTTCACCGAAACGGGCAAAGCGCGACTGTGGCTTGTGGAGGCCACCCGCGTTGTGCTCGCCAACGCGCTCGGCCTGCTCGGCGTCTCGGCCCCGGAGAGGATGTAATGCACACCCACGAAGCAGGGGCGCTGCACGGAGACTTCGGAGGGCACGGCCCCTCGTGGCTGCGGCTGCCCGTAGACGTCAACGACCTGATGCCGCACCTGTGGGCGCGGACGGTGACCCGCGACGACGCCGGACGCGTCGCCGTCGGCGGAGTCGACGTGGCGAGCCTGGCCGCCGAGTTCGGCACGCCGGCCTACGTCGTCGACGAGGCCGACTTCCGCGCCCGGCTCGCCGAGTTCCGCGATTCCTTCGCCGACTCGTTCGCCGACAGCCAGGTGTACTACGCGGCCAAGTCGTTCCTGTGCCGGGCCGTGGCGCGCTGGGTCGACGAGGCCGGGCTCGGCATCGACGTGTGCACCGCCGGCGAGCTGGCCACGGTGCTGGCGGCCGGCTTCCCGCCGGAGCGGATCGCCTTCCACGGCAACAACAAGTCCGTGCCCGAGCTGGCGGCCGCGCTGGAAGCCGGGATCGGCAAGATCGTTCTGGACTCCTTTATCGAGATCGACCGGCTCACCGCCCTGGCCGGAGAGCGCGGCGTGCGTCCGGCGGTGATGGTCCGCGTCAAGGTCGGCGTCGAAGCCCACACCCACGAGTACATCGCCACCGCGCACGAGGACCAGAAGTTCGGCCTCTCGCCTCAGGCCGCGGCCAAGGCCGCGCGGCGGATCCTGGAAGCGGGAGTGCTGGACTTCCGAGGCTTCCACTCCCACATCGGCTCACAGATCTTCGACACCACCGCCTTCGAGGTCGCGGCGCGGCGAATCGTCGCCATACACAACGACGTCCGCGTCGAGCACGGCGTCGAGCTTCCCGAGATCGGTCTCGGCGGCGGCTTCGGCATGGCGTACACCACACAGGACGACCCGCAGCCGCCGCGGCAGCTCGCCGACGGCCTGCGCAAGATCGTCGACCACGAGTGCGCCGCGCTGGGAATCGACGTGCCGTCGATCTCCGTGGAGCCAGGACGCGCCGTCTCCGGACCGTCCACCTTCACCCTCTACGAGATCGGCACGGTGAAGTCGGTGGACCTCGGCGCCGGCCAGGTGCGCAGCTACGTCAGCGTCGACGGCGGCATGAGCGACAACGTGCGCACCGCGATGTACTCCGCCGTCTACTCGGCGACGCTCGCCTCCCGCCTGTCCTCGGCGCCGCCCATCCTGGCCCGCGTGGCCGGCAAGCACTGCGAAGCCGGCGACATCGTGGTCAAGGACGAATTCCTCCCCGGCGACATCGCCGCCGGAGACCTGATCGCCGTCCCCGGAACCGGCGCGTACTGCCGCAGCATGGCCAGCAACTACAACCACATGCCGCGACCGCCGGTGATCGCGGTCGTCGACGGGAACGCCCGTCCCATCATGCGCCGCGAGACCGTCGAGGATCTGTTGAGTTTGGACGTGGGGTAGGCCGTGAAGCTGGCGCTGCTTGGCTGCGGGACCGTAGGGTCCGAAGTGGTACGTCTGCTGCACGAGCAGGCGGACGACCTGACCGCGCGCGTGGGGGAGCCGGTCGAGATCGCCGGAATCGCGGTCAGGCGTCTCGACCGCGACCGCGGCGAGCTGCCCGTCGACCCCGACGTGTTCACAGCCGACGCGCTCGGGCTCGCCACGCGCGACGACGTCGACATCGTCGTCGAAGTCGTCGGCGGAATCGAGCCCGCCCGCACCTGGATCCTCGACGCGCTGCGCGCCGGCAAGAGCGTCGTCACCGCCAACAAGGCGCTGCTGGCCGAAGACGGCGCCGCGCTGCACGCCGCCGCGGCCGAAGGCGGCGCCGACCTGTACTACGAGGCCGCGGTCGCCGGCGCGATACCGCTGCTGCGGCCGCTGCGAGAGTCCCTGCACGGGGACAGGATCTCCACGGTCATGGGCATCGTCAACGGGACCACCAACTTCATCCTGTCGCGCATGACCGACACGGGCGCCGGATTCGCCGAGTCGCTCGAGGAGGCGAGCGCCCTCGGCTACGCCGAGGCCGACCCGACCGCGGACGTGGAAGGGTTCGACGCCGCCTCCAAAGCCGCGATCCTCGCCTCGCTGGCCTTCCACACTCGAGTGACGGTCGCCGACGTCTACCGCGAAGGCATCGCCGAAGTCACCGCCGCCGACGTGGCCTCGGCGGCCGAAATGGACTGCGTCGTCAAGCCGCTGTGCATCGCCTCCCGCGAAGGCGACGCCGTCAGCGCGCGGGTCCACCCGGCGATGATTCCGCGCAGCCACCCGCTCGCCGGCGTCAACGGCGCCTACAACGCGGTGTTCGTCGAGGCGGAGGCGGCCGGACGGCTCATGTTCTACGGCGCCGGCGCCGGGGGAGCGCCCACCGCCTCGGCGATCCTCGGCGACTTGGTCGCGGTGGCGCGTGCTCGGCGCAGCGGCGCCGTGCTCGCCGCTCCCGAGTCGGCCTACGCCGACCTTCCGGTGAAGCCGATGGGCGAGGTCCTCACGCGATACCACGTCAGCCTCGACGTCGACGACGAGCCGGGCGTGCTCGCCGAGGTCGCCTCGGTGGTCGCCAAGCACCGGGTGAGCATACGCACCGTGCGGCAGTCCGGCCGCGACGACGAGGCGATCCTGGTCGCCGTCACCCACACCGCGACCGACGCCCAACTTTCAGCTACTGTGGACGAACTCGCGAAGCTGCCGGCCGTCCGTCAGGTCGACAGCGTCATGCGAGTCGAGGGGGAATGATGCGCCGCGCGTGGTCGGGATTGATCGAGGAGTATCGCGACCGGCTGCCGGTGTCCGAGGCCACGCCCGTGGTGACATTGCACGAAGGCGGCACGCCGCTGGTTCCCGCGCCGGCGCTTTCGGCGCGCACCGGCTGCGCGGTGCATCTGAAGATCGAAGGCGCCAACCCCACCGGGTCGTTCAAAGACCGCGGCATGACCGTGGCGGTGTCCAAGGCGGCCGAAACAGGCGCCAAGGCCGTCATCTGCGCTTCCACCGGCAACACCTCGGCCTCGGC
>JBOGDN010000532.1:0-5229 GCA_050742995.1 Stackebrandtia sp.
GGTCGGCGGCGGACAGCGGCAGTCGCGGGGCGCGCCCGGGCGCCGCCTCGAAGCCGAGAACCAGCCAGTCGTCCACCTCGGAAGAAAACCGCAGCCGCGGGGCGGGAACTCCCTCTGGCAGAGCCGGGTTGACACGCGCCTCGACCTGGCAGGCGTTGAGGACGTACGGGTTGTGCGGGCTCGTCGCCTTCACGAAGAATTCGCATTTCGGGCCGGTCACGCGGGCGGCGAAACCGCCGCCGAACCCTCCTCCGGCGACGTCGACGCGCATCGGCTCGCCGCCGACGCGCGCCGCGATTTCGGCGCGCACCGTCGCCGGCAGGTCCGCGTACGCGGGGCGCACCGCCGTGGCGTCGTAGGGAACCGGTTCGCCGATGTCGAGACCCATGGCGTCGATCATCGCGGGCGGGCGCCGCCGGAGGCAACCGGATTGCGCTACGCCGGTTGAGGCGAAGCACAGCACGTCTTCTCGCTGTCGGGCCTCGCCGAGGTGCGTGGGATCATGAACGACGGACTTGTCTCTAGCCAGCATCAGAACGGACGTCATGAACCTCGCGCCCGGCGACACGGATATTCAACGCATCCGCAACTTCTGCATCATCGCCCACATCGACCACGGCAAGTCGACGTTGGCCGACCGGATGCTGCAGATCACCGGCGTCGTCGAGCAGCGCAAGATGCGCGCCCAGTACCTCGACCGCATGGACATCGAGCGCGAGCGCGGCATCACCATCAAAAGCCAGGCGGTGCGCATGCCCTGGCAGGTGCGCTCCGGCGAGCGCGTCGGCGAGGGTTTCGTCCTCAACATGATCGACACCCCCGGCCACGTCGACTTCAGCTACGAGGTGTCGCGGTCGCTTGCCGCCTGCGAGGGGGCCGTGCTCCTAGTCGACGCCGCACAGGGCATCGAGGCGCAGACGCTGGCGAACCTGTACATGGCCATGGAGAACGACCTCACGGTCATCCCGGTGCTCAACAAAATCGACCTTCCCGCCGCCGACCCCGACAAGTACGCCGAAGAACTGGCGCACCTGATCGGCTGCCAGCCCGAAGACTGCTTCCGGGTCTCCGGCAAGACCGGCGACGGCGTCGCCGAGCTGCTCGACACGATCGTGCACCAGCTCGCGCCCCCCGAGGGCGACCCGAGCGCGCCGGCCCGCGCGATGATCTTCGACTCGGTCTACGACACCTACCGGGGCGTCGTCACCTACGTCAAGGTCGTCGACGGGCAGCTCAACGCCCGAGAACGCATCCAGATGATGTCCACCCGCGCCGTGCATGAGCTGCTGGAGATCGGCGTGATCTCGCCGGAGCCGGTGAAGTCGCAGGCGCTGGGAGTCGGCGAGGTCGGTTACCTCATCACAGGTGTGAAGGACGTGCGGCAGTCGAAGGTCGGCGACACCGTCACCTCGCAGCGCGGCCCCGCGCAGACCGCGCTCGCCGGCTACGCCGAAGCCAAGCCCATGGTCTACTCCGGGCTGTATCCGATCGACGGCTCGGACTATCCCGCGCTGCGGGAGGCCCTCGACAAGCTCAAGCTCAACGACGCCGCGCTCGACTACGAGCCGGAGACGTCGGCGGCGCTTGGCTTCGGGTTCAGGTGCGGCTTCCTTGGGCTGCTGCACCTGGAGATCATCCGGGAGCGGCTGGAGCGCGAGTCCGGCCTCGACTTGATCTCCACCGCCCCCAACGTCGTGTACCAGGTGACCACGGACGAGGGCGAACACATCGAGGTCACCAACCCCAGCGAGTTCCCCACGGGGAAGATCGCCGCGGTGCGCGAGCCGATGGTCAAGGCCACGGTGCTGGTGCCAAGCGAGTTCGTCGGCGCGGTCATGGAGTTGGCCCAGGCCAAACGCGGGAATCTGCAGGGCATGGACTACCTGTCGCCGGAACGGGTGGAGCTGCGCTATTCGCTTCCGCTCGCCGAGATCATCTTCGACTTCTTCGACCAGCTGAAGTCGAAGACCAAGGGCTACGCCTCCCTGGACTACGAGCCAAGCGGCGAGCAGGAGTCCGACCTGGTCAAGGTGGACATCCTGCTGCAGGGCGACAAGGTCGACGCGTTCTCGGCGATCGTCCACAAGGAGCACGCCTACTCGTACGGGGTGCGCCTGACCGAGACGCTGCGCAAGCTGATTCCCCGGCAGCAGTACGAGGTGCCGATCCAGGCGGCGATCGGCTCGCGGGTCATCGCCCGCGAAACCATCCGCGCCATCCGCAAGGACGTCCTCGCCAAGTGCTACGGCGGCGACATCACCCGAAAGCGCAAGCTCCTCGAAAAGCAGATAGAGGGCAAGAAGCGCATGAAGATGGTCGGCAGGGTCGAGGTTCCGCAGGAGGCGTTCATCGCGGCGTTGACGTCGGATTCGGCCGCGATCGACAAGGCCGCCAAAAACAAGTGACCCGGGCGCGACGCCGCGGCGGCGTTCGCGCAGAAGGGAAGCCGACACATGACGCGGGTGCTTGGCCGAAAAGCCCTCAACCGCGCCCTGCTGCGAAGGCAGTGGCTTGACGCGCCGGTCGACGCCGCGCCGCTTGCCGCGATCGACCACTTGGCGGGCCTGCAGGCGCAGCTTGGCGACCCGCCTTACTATCAGCTGTGGTCCAGGCTGCGCGGCTTTCGTCCCGCTGACCTTTCCGCGCTCCTGCTGAACCGGGAGGCGGTGCGGATCGCGGCAATGCGCGGCACGGTCCACCTGGTGAGCGCCGCCGACTGCGGACCGCTGCGCCGACTCGTCCAGCCCTATCAGGAGCGCGCCCTCAACAGCAGCGATCACGGCAAGAAGCTCGTCGGAGTCGACTATGACGCGCTGGCGGCCGAGGCCCGCCGGGTGCTTGCCGACGGCCCGCTCGGCAACGACGAGCTGGGCATGCGTCTGACGAAGCGCTGGCCCGACCACGAAGCCGTGCACCTGGCGTACGGGGCGCGGTGCCTGCTGCCGCTGATCCAGATCCCGCCGCGTGGCGTGTGGGACGAAGGCGGAGCCCTGACCTACGCTCTGGCCGAACAGTGGCTTGGCGAGCAGGCCGACGCCGCGGCCGAACCGGAGTCGACCGTCGTGCGCTATCTCAAGGCCTTTGGCCCGGCAAGCGTCGACGACTATCAGAAGTGGTCCGGCGTGACGCGGCAGCGCGCTGTCTTCGCGCGTCTGCGACCGCGGCTGGTCGTCTATAGCGACGACGAAGGCAAGGAGCTGTTCGACGTCCCCGACGCCGCGCTGCCCGACCCGGATCAGCCGATCGCGCCCCGGCTGGTCGGCCCCTTCGACAATCTGGTGCTGTCCCACGCCGACCGTTCCCGAATCATCGACGACCGGGGCCTGGCATACCTGCGCACCCCCAACGGCCAGTTCCCCGGCATGTTCCTCCTCGACGGCTTCGTTGCCGGACTGTGGCGGATCGACCGCACACGCAAGGTCGCGACCGTGGCGTTCGAGCCCTTCGAGCCGATATCCAAAAACGACGAATCGTGCCTGGAGGCCGAGGGGCGACGGCTGCTCGGCGACATGGCGCCGCAGTCGCGGCAGCATCGCGTCGACTTCGCGCGACGGCCCTGAAGCGTCGAAGGCGTCGGCGGCCAGGTGTCGCTAGCATGTCTGCTCATGGCCAGAAGATCCCGCGGCGGCATGCCGACAATCGTTCAGGCGCTCCTGGGCGTGGCCTTGCTGCTGGTGGGATGGACCGCGCTGAACCTGCGCGGCGGGGCGGCAGACGACAAGGACTCTCCCGACCGCGAGCACGCCGTGGGTGCCGTGCGCGAGTGCGAGAAGGAAGGTCCGATCAGTCCCAGCGGCGTGGGTTACTGGTGGAGCTGCAAAGTCCTGGTCGACCCCGAGGGCGAGGACGCTTACGAGACGACCTTCTCCGGCTCCCAGTTCGAGCCCGCCGACGAAGGCAAGGAATTTCCGCTCATCAGCGCCGGACTGTCCTCCAACAACTGGTCGCGTGCGGACGTCCCCGCCAACGGCTGGGCGGTACTTGTCACCGCGGGAGGTCTGCTGCTCGGTTTGATCACGCTCGGCATGGCCGTGCGGCGCATGCTGGGGCGCAGGTGAACCCGGGTTACTCGCCGGCGGCGATTCGGGCGACCACGTAGTCGGTGTCCGTCGACTTCGCGCTTTCGGCCCAGGCGCCTTCGTCCGAATCCCACGCGAGACCGTCATAGTAGACAGTGGAGACGCCGTGGCCTCCGGCGTGCGCCACAAGCCATGAGGCGTACTGCCAGCCGTCCTGCGTGGTATTGACGGGCACCGAAAGCTCGACGTCGGTCTCGGAGTAGATGGTCTCCTCGCCCCAGTCGTGCAGCAGGGCTTCGGAAAGCTGAGCGACCGAGTAGGACTCGGCGTCGTCGGCCTCGGCGCGACAGCTCAAGGCGCTGTCGACGTTGCCGGTGAACGCCTCGGTCATGATTTCCGAGTCGTCGGCCCATTTCTCGTACTCTTCGGGGTACGCGCTTTGCTGCACCTCCTGGGCCGCGTCGGTGACGCGCATGTCCTCCCAGCCCTCGACGTCTTCGAGGCGTTCATAGAACTTGGTGGCCGCGTACTGCGGATCCTTGATCTCCTCGGCCGTGCCCCAGCCCTGGCTCGGCCGCTGCTGGAACAGTCCGACGGAGTCGCGGTCGCCGTGGTCGATGTTGCTCAGCTTCGACTCCTGCTGCGCGGTGGCCAAAGCGACGACGATGCCGTATTCGGGTACGTCGCGACGCAGCCCGACGGCGGCGATGGTGGCGGCGTTGGCGGCCTGCTCGCTGTTGAGATCGACCGATTCGTCCTCGACGACGACTTCGCAGTCGTAGGCGTGGGCGTCGAGCGCGTCGCCCAGATCACCGCACGCGGCAGTCGAAACGGCGAGTACCGCCGCCGTCGTCGTCATAGCGAAACCGCGTGCGCGCATCCATACCACCTCGCCTGACGGATGTGTTGGCGTCCATCAAAACTGATATCTTACGCGGCTCGGGCAAGTCGACACTCGATCCCCGACGGGGATTCAGAGTTCCTGACTTTGTCCCGTTTCCTGCTGCGCGTCCGCCGGGCGTGACGGTCCTTGCGAAGCGCCGTCGTTGGAGTTTTTACTCGCGGCGTTGTCGGCACGTCCGCATCCGACACCGGGATGCGGAAGCGCCTGCGCCTTGGTCTTGTCTGTTCGATCACGCGGGGCTTGCGGCCGTACAGCGGCTTACGGCCGTTGCACTGGCCTGGAGGCCGCTCGCCACGGAAGAGGACA
>JBOGDN010000533.1:0-5417 GCA_050742995.1 Stackebrandtia sp.
GTAGGAAGGCAGCTGTTCAGAGGCGGGGACCGGCACGCCGTCGCAGACCTCGACGACGATGCGGGCGGGGTCGGCGTTGCGCAGCCACAGCTCCGGCTTCAGGCTGATCCGGTGCGAAAGCGCCGACGGGGCGACGGTCTTGACATCCTCGGGGACGACGTAGTCGCGTCCGGACATCACCGCGCGGGCGCGGGAAAGCAGCAGCAGCGCCAGGGAGCCGCGCGGGGATGCTCCCACCTGGATCTGATTGTGCTCGCGCGTGGCCGCGACGATGTCCACGATGTAGCGTCCCAGCGAGTCTTCGACGGCGACGTTCTCGAGGGCGCGCTGCATCCGCACCAGGGTCGCCGCGTCGACGACCGGATCGAGATGCGCCTCCTCCTGACGCCGCTCCATGCGGCGGCGCAGCACCGTCCACTCTTCGTCGCGTTCGGGGTAGCCGAAGGAAACTCGCAGCAGGAAGCGGTCCAGCTGCGCCTCGGGCAGCGGGTAGGTGCCCTCGTACTCGATCGGGTTGGCCGTGGCCAGCACGCAGAACGGCTCGGCGAGTTTGTAGGTCGCTCCCTCGACGCTGACCTGACGCTCCTGCATGGCTTCGAGCAGGGCCGCCTGCGTCTTGGGCGGGGTGCGGTTGATCTCGTCGGCCAGCAGCAGGTTGGTGAACACCGGTCCCCGCCGGAACTGGAAGTCGCCGCGCTTCTGGTCGTACAGGAAGGAGCCGGTGACGTCGGAGGGCAGCAGGTCCGGCGTGAACTGCAGCCGGTTGAAGTCCAGGCCGAGGGTCTGCGCGAAGCAGCGAGCGGTCAGCGTCTTGGCGAGTCCGGGGAAGTCCTCGAAAAGCACGTGCCCTCCGGACAGGATGCCCGCCAGCACAAGCTCAAGCGACTGCCGCTTGCCCACGACCACCTGGTTGACCGCGTCCAGAACGGCCGCGGCGTGCTTGCCGACGTCGTCGAGGGGCATGGGACGGGCTTCGTCGGTCATCAGATCTCCTCAATGCGACGGACGACGTTTTCGATCTCGTTCGGGTTGAGCGGACGCGAAACCGGCTCTGTGGCCAGGCGGTACAGCTGCTCGCCGAGCGCGGCGCGGGCCGCGGCCGGGTCGGCGTCGAGCAAGACGCCGCGACGCAGCCGGAGCCGCTCGGCGACAAGCTCGGCGATGCGGCGCTGCACGGTGTGGTGGAAGCGCTCGGCGTCCTCCGAACCCCACGACATGCGCTCCTCCCAGCGCATGACGGTGGCGAACGGCTTGTCGGCGATGTACTGCGTCGTCGCGACGGCGGGGACGGTCGTGGTCTCGGCGGGGACGCGCTGCGCGCGCACGATCGCGACGGCGACGAGCGCCGTCAGCGCCAGCAGCCACAGTTGCCAGAAGTCCAGGTACCGGTCGGCGAGCCGAAACGCCAGCCACACCGCGCCGGCGACGACAAGCGGCATCCAGGCCAACCGCCACAACAACTTGCCGGTGACGGGCACGCCGAGCAGGCCGCGGCGCGCGTTTTCGCTTGGATCGGATTCGAGGAACGCGCGCAGGAGTTCCCCCGACGAGTTCACGGGGTGGTGGTAGCTCATGTCGCCGCCCCTTCTGCCGCAGCCGCCGCCAGCTGAGCGTCCACAGCGGCGAGCGCGGCGCGGGCGCGCTGGCGCAGGTCCACGTCCACGTCGTGCGGCGCGTACCGCGCGCGTCGGTACGCGTCGGCCAGTTCGGAAAGCGCGCGGTCGTCGACGCGGCAGGCGGCGAGCACTCGCTGGACCAGCTCGGCAGGCGTCTCCGAGGCCAGCCTGGCCACGCCCGCGTCGGCGGCGGCGTGCTCAAGGCGCAGCCAACAGGCGATGACCGCGGCGCGCGGATCGCCGCCGGCGTCGATGTCGACGAGACCAGCCTGGAGGGCGTCGCGCATCTCCTCCGCCGAGGGCTGCGCCGCGGCACGCGAATCCACGCGATCCCAGCCGGAGGGCCGGGTGGTCAGCAGGCGACGCGTCCCGTACGCGATAAGGGCGGCGGCGACGAGGGCGATCAGCCCGTACGCGGCAACGGTGAACAGCTGGCCCACCACACCGAAGAGGTCGTTGCGCTCGGTCGGTTCGGCTTCGCCGGACGGTTCCTCGAACAGCGGCGAAGGGCTGGGGCTTTCCGAACCCGCGTACTCCTCGTACGGCTCGAACTCCAACGGAGGCGCGGCCTGGGACGAAAGCTCCACAGAGGCGACGACCAGACCCAGCACGGCGAGAGCGAGCGAGACGGCGACGACGGGCAGCCAGCGCCAAGGGGATTTCTCCACGCGTCGCCCTCCCGTCCTCCCGGTCGTCGGTTCCGCTTCTGGCAGCTCAGCAAAACGGTACCGCCCGTCAGCCAGCCCCGTAACAGACGAACGGGCTGAACAGCTGGCGAGAAGAGGCCGCGGCCAGGGCGTGAGCCGGAGTTTTTCCGGCGACCAGCTCGGCGTGGTAGGCGGTCATGACGTCGGCGGCGGCCTCGTGTTCGACCTTGGCCACGCTGGAGACCACGGTGCGGGTGCCGGCATACAGCAGCGCGGCGGTGAAGCCGAGGGTTTCGTCGCCGACGGCGACCTTGGCGCGGCCCACGTCGCAGGCGGAGAGGGTGACGTGCGCCGGGGGCGTGCGCAGGCGGGCGATGTCGTAGGCCATCAGCGGGCCCTCGGCGAAGTCGAGGCGGGAGAAGAGGACGTTGTCGGGTTCGTGGTAGCCGTGCGCGGCGAGGTGGGCGACGGACGCGCCGTCGAGAGCGGACAGGATCGCGGCGGGCGTGGCGTCCGCGCCGCGCAGCAGGACGCTGCCGTAGTGGTGCTCGGCGATGGTGTCCAGTTCGGTCTCGGCGTGCGTGAGGTCGGGGCCGGAGGCGAGCAGGGCGGGGCCGGGGCCGTCTGCGGGGCGGTCGCGGGCGGCGTGCCACACCGAGGCGGAGGGAGCGACGACGACCGCGCGGCCGCGGAGTGTGGGCAGCAGACCCCAGGGCAGAGAGGACAGGACCTGGGTGGGGACGACGACCAGGTCGCGGTCACCGAGGTGGCAGGCGAACTCGGAGAAGAGGGTCTTGTCGAGCTGCTCGGTCTGGTGGCGAATGGAGGACTGGATCGTGGCGGTCAGACGGGAGGGGAGCCTGCGGCCGGTGAAGGCGTTGAGGTCGGCGAGCAGGCGGCGGGTGTGCTCGGCGACGGCGGCCATGGGGCCGAGGGCGTAGTGAAGAGTTGTGCCGCCTGCAAGAGTGAGAGCGTGGAGTTGGCCTTGGTGATTGAAGAAGCTGACCAGAGTTTGGTCGGAGTCGGCCAAGGCGTCGTTGATCTGGTGGGGTTGGACGTCGGCAACGCTGTGGCCTGGGCCGTCGGTCTGCCAGGAGCGTTCACGCAGCTGGCGTTCGAGTTTGCGGCAGCGGGCGCGGTCGTCGGGATTGACACTTCCCGTTAGCTCTGCTTCCCGAATCGCGTCTTTCAACGCACGCACCTGTGCCAGCACATCAGCAGTCTCCGGGTCGTCAGGCGGCTGCACCACAGGCAGCCTGTATGCCTGCGCTCGGGAACGCTCGGACCAAGAGAAGACGGTCGAGGCGCGACCGGAACCCAACGCCAGGTCTAGACCCATCTCAGCCAGTTCACGGCCAAGAGAAGTGACGCCTGCCTGCATTTCGACGCTACCGAAACTTTCGCGATGACGATGCAACCCGGCCAGTCCGGCGCGAAGTTGTCTCAAAGCGTCACCGCAATTTCCGCGTGCCAGCGCCAATTCAGCACGTGCGAGTTGTCGGGTCAACTTTGTAGCGAGGAGGTGCTCTCCGAAACTTCGGGGACGACGAGACAGAATCCGCTCCGCCTGCAGCAAGTTCCCAGTCGCGACGAAAGCACGCGCTGCCAGCAGTTCGGCGAACTCGGCAGTGTCTTCCTGCTCATCGGCCCGCCGCCGGTCAGCCAATGCCAAAGTCTCTTGAGCAAATATTTCGGTCACTGGTCCGATCCGGAACTCAGCCTCCCGACGAACACGTGCTGCCCAATCCGCCAAAGCAAGTTTGCCCTGCGCTTGCGCCCGTGCTTCCGCTCTCGATGCAAACCTTGCCGCAGTCTCTGCATCACCAGCTTCCAAGGCAACCCATGCTCGACGCATCTCGCTGACGGTCAGGTCGCGACGACGGCCCTGGCGATCCAGAGCTTCGATTGCCTGGTCTAGTCGCGAAGCCGCCTCATGAATCAGACCTGTTTCCCGCAAAGCCTCTGCAATAGAGATAGCCAGGTCTGACGCCATGTCAGGTGCGTGTGTCTGGTATAGCTCTCCGGCCTTGTTGAGCAAGGCCAAAGCTGCCGGCACATCGCCCGTACCACGCTCGAGCATTCCCTGCCAATGAAGAGCTTTGGCATATTCCACAGAGAATCCATTTTGGTCAGCCATGTCGGCGCACCGGCCAAGGTCCCTACGTGCTTGGCTGAAACGACCCAATTCCCCATAGAGTCCGCCGCGATTCAACAACATGTTGATCAAGACTCTGATAGGCCCGAATCGCTGGAGGTAGGGCTCAGCATCAGTGAAGCAGTCAAGCGCCGCTGGATAATCACCTGAGCGCCACAAGATGAGACCGCGTTGATTCCGCAAAACCCCTTCGTGTTCGACGGCTACGTATTGCGACGCGATATCCAACAGTTTAAGTCCGTCGTAAGTTCCCCCAAGCTCAGCTTCAGCCAGCGCCAGGCTGATAAGCAGCCGCGCCAACACGCGCTGCGCATCGAGGTCGCCGATATACTCACCGTCACCGGTCCATCGCACTAGCGTCAGACCACGACGGAGACGCTCGGCGCCGTCGATGGGCCGACCCTTATTGATCGCCTGGATGCCCTGCTCTTGCAGTCGCCAGGCTTCGGCGATGACGTCGGGACCGAGGGAGAACACTCGGTCATTCTCGTATATAACCGACAGCGCGCGCAGCGCCGTCAGTCCAATACCACCGACGGCGTAATCACCACCGGCGGCATTCCCTCCCGCACGTTGCGTTCCGACGGTCGAATCACCATCCGGAAGATGCCGCGCGGCACCTCCTCGATCACAAATCGGCCGGTAGCGTCGGCGGCGGTGCGGAACTGCCGCTGTGGCGTTCGCAGCTCCACCCGGTACTCCCCCTCGGGCGACAACCAGCCGTCGACCCGCACCAAATCGCCGGCGGCCGGGCTGACCGAGATCATAACGCTCAGCGCCGAGCATTCGAAGATGATCGAACGGGTCTCCTCGGCCGTCTCGGACCCGGAGCGCACCCCGGCCAGGGCGTCCTTCTCCACCAACCGCGCCACCTCGGCGTCCAGGTGCTCCAACGACAGCGCGAACCGCACCCGCTCGGTGAGGCCGTCTGGCAGCGGATCGATTTCGTCGTACAACTCGCGCACGGCGCTCAAATTCGCCATGTCCACCTCATCTATC
>JBOGDN010000534.1:0-5355 GCA_050742995.1 Stackebrandtia sp.
GGACCGGCCCGGCGTTGCTGTCAAGCGGGGTGGCGGCCGCGGCGTCAAGCGCGCCGTCGGGCGCGGCCCACAGCGCCTCGCATACCGCGGCGGCGCGTACGGGCGCCCGCCATCCGTCGTTCGTCGCGATCGGATCCTCCGTTCATGCCGGTCCTTGCACGTCGAAAGTGATCTCGATTACGATCATCGTCGATTCCATGTACGGCGTCGCTGCCGGGGGTGACGACGCCCTTCAGGCTTTGGAGACGCCCATGCCCGCCATCCTCGTCGCCGTCGTGGTTCTCGCCGCATTCGCGGCGGGATATCTCTTTTACTCCCGTTACCTGGCCGATCGCGTCTTCGGGCTCGACGCGCGGCGCGTCACGCCGGCGCATCAAATGTCCGACGGCGTCGACTACGTGCCCACCAACAAACACGTCGTCTTCGGCCACCACTTCACCTCGGTCGCCGGCGCCGCGCCGATCGTCGGTCCCGCCGTGGCGGTGATCTGGGGCTGGGGGCCGGCGCTGGCCTGGATCGTGCTCGGCACGATCTTCGCCGCCGGCGCTCACGACTTCGGCGCGATCGTCGTCTCGTTGCGGCATAAGGCGCGCAGCATCGGCAGCCTTGCAAGCGACGTGGTCAGCGGACGCGCGCGGGTGCTGTTCCTGCTCATCATCTTCTTCCTGCTCACCCTGGTCAACGCGGTCTTCGCGGTCGTCATCGCGAACCTGCTGACGGCCAACCCGGCCGCGGTCATCCCGATCTTCGTGGAGATACCGCTGGCGATCGGGATCGGGCAGTACATCTACCGCAAGCGCAGCGCGGCGCTGATTCCGTCGCTCGTCGGAGTCGCCGGGCTGTACGCGCTGATCTGGGTGGGGCTGAAGGTTCCGATCGACATCGCCCCGCTGGCCGGGGACCTCGGCTTCTCCAACCCACGCGACCTGTGGGTGATCATCCTGTTCGTCTACACCTTCTTCGCGGCGCGAATCCCGGTGTGGGTGCTCATGCAGCCGCGCGACTACATCAACTCCCACCAGCTGTTCATCGCCCTTGGCATCATCTTCCTGGGCGTGCTCGTCGGCATGAACACGATCGTCGCGCCGGTCGTCAACGACGTGCCCGCGGACACGCCGAACGTGTTCCCGTTCCTGTTCATCACCATCGCATGCGGCGCCATATCCGGGTTCCATTCCCTTGTGTCCTCGGGAACCACGTCCAAGCAGCTCGACAAGGAGACCGACGCGCGCTACGTCGGCTACATGGGCGCGGTCGGCGAGGGCAGCCTGGCGCTCGGCTCCATCCTGGCGGTGACCGCCGGCTTCGCGGCCACGCGCGCCGACTGGGACGCGTCGTATGTCAGCTTCGACCAGGCCTCCGGCGGCGCCGTCGGCAACTTCGTCAACGGCGTGGCCGCCTTCGCCAACAACCTGGGCATCCCCCTGGATCTGGCGGCGGTCTTCGCCGCGGTCGTGGTGATCTCTTTCGCCGCCACGACCATGGACACCGGGGTCCGGCTGCAGCGCTACGCGATTCAGGAGATCGCCGAAATCGTGAAGTGGCGCGGCCTGTCGCGCAGCCTCACCGGGGCGGGACTGATCGCCGTGGCCGTCCCCACGGCGCTGGCGCTGATGCCCGGCGGCGAGGACGACGCCGGCTACGCCTTCGGCGTCCTGTGGCGGCTGTTCGGCACCACCAACCAGCTGATGGCCGGTCTCGCGCTGGCGGTGATCGCGGTGTGGGTGACCAAGAGCCGCCGCAACCCGCTGGCGGTCATGATTCCGCTGGTGTTCCTGCTGGCCATGACCTCGTGGGCGCTGATCGTGCAGCTGCGCGACTTCGTCGACGCCGGCGAGTGGGTGCTGGCGCCCGTGGACGCGATCATCTTCGTGCTGGCCATGTGGCTCATCGTCGAGGCCGCGCTCGCCCTGCGCCGTGCTTACGGCGATCGAAGCCTTCCGTCCGACGACGCCCCTGAGCCTTCTGGGGCGGGAGCGGCCGAAGCGACGGAAACAGACGAACTCGAGGCCGCAACGGCGCCGAAAGCCTCCGGCGGGGGCCAGAATGGAAAGGGTGACGCCGAGGCATAGGAGGTGCCATGACCGCACGACACCGGCACCGGGTGCTGATCACCGCGCCGTGGAAGAACGCCGCCGGCGCCGGAGGCTGCTGCGGCGGCGACCTGCGCGGCGTCGCCCTGGAATGGGAACGTCACCGCCACGAGCCCGAGGAGGAGGGGCCACGCGCGGGCGAGGCGGTCGCGGCGCTGCGCGCGGCCGTGTCCGACGACGTCGACGTGCAGCTGGTCGATGCGCGCAACGTCGTCCTGCTGGGAATGGTGTTCGGCGACGCCAGGCGTGCCGGCGCGTCCGTGTCGACGGCGCTGACGTCTTGCGTGCGCGCCACGACGCCGTGGGCGCTCGTCGTCGACGGCGAGGTGGTGAGCCGCTCCACGCCGCTGACGCCCGAGGCGGCCGTGGCGCTGCTGCCGCCGTCGGTGAGCGTCGACGCCTGAGACCTCGACAAAGCGGACGATTTGCGGAACAACGTGCGATCCGGGATACCTTGCGATCGATTTCTGGCGATTGACCGCTACGCTTTCAAGATCGAACAACTCTAAAAGGAGGTAATCACCGTGCAGAGCAGGAATTCTGCCCTGAACCGGTGGGTTGCTCAGGGCGGGAGCAGTCGCGAGGCCGCCGCCGAGTATGGCCACTACGGTCAGATGCAGGCGCCGCCGCAGGTCCAGCCCATGACCTTGGACAACGTCGTCGCGCGCACAGTCGGCCTGTTGCTGCTGGTCGGTGTGTCCGGGGCGATCACCTGGACCCTCGCCACCGTGAGCCCGGCGCTCGCCGGAGGTCTCGCGGCCATCGGCGCCATAGTGACGCTCGGCGTGATCCTGGTGTCCTGGTTCTCGACCAACGCCTTCGCCAACCCGGTGCTGCCCTCGATCTACGCCGTGGCCGCGGGCCTGATGCTTGGCCCGTTCAGCCAGTTCATGGAGTCGATGTATCCGGGCATCGTGCTGCAGGCCGTCGTCGGCACCTTCGGGGTGTTCTTCGGCATGGCCATGCTGTACAAGGCGCGCGTCGTCCGCAACAGCCCGAAGTTCACCAAGTTCATGATCGGCACCGGTTTTGGCCTTATGGCGCTGCTGCTGGTGAACTTCCTGCTTGGCATATTCGGCGTCGACATGGGCCTGTTCTACGACTATGGCTCCGATGCGCCGCCGAGCATGCTGCAGTGGATCATCGCCATCGTCTTCGTCGCCTGGGCCGCGTTCTCCTTCATCCTCGACTTCGACATGGTCGAATACGGCGTGCGTTACGGCGCCCCGAAGAAGTACGCCTGGGTGGCCGCGTTCGGCCTGACCGCCGGACTGGTCTTCCTGTACATCAGCATTCTGCGTCTGCTGTCCTACATCCGGCAGTGACGACAGACGTCTCGTCCTTCGGGCGGGAGGCTGGACGCGTCGCCGATCAGGTGGCGCACTGGTCTCCCGCCCGTTGGCGTATCAAGGGCCGCGGCGACGTCATGCACGCCCTGATTCAAGTGCTGGCCGATTTGGACGCCGACGCCGAGGGGCGGCCCCGCATCGCCGTCCCCAGACTGCCTTACGACACCGCCCTTGCCGACCAGCTGCGCGTCGTGGCCGCCGACCTGTGCGCCGCCGACCCCGCCCCGTCGGCTCTCGCCGCCGCACGCGAGGCGCTCGCCCGAGCCCGCGCGGCGCTGTTTTAGGCCGATTTAGCCCATAACCGGTCCACACGCGGCACTCCCAGGAGTACTCCATAACTGGCCTTTGAGCTGGGAATATAGGAAACCTACGCCTATGTGAGCGATTTTGTAGGACATTGACCGGGGTCATGCTTTCGCATAGATTGATGTTTCCGGCAATATCCGAATCGACTGAGGACACTCGTCATGAATCGACGACGCGCACTCTGGTCGCTCCCCGTCGTGATCCTGGCCGCTGTGATGGCCTGGACCTTGATCCCGACGGCGGCAGGCGCCTTCCCCAACGCCTACTTCCACATGCAGGCTCTCGGCAACCGCGGCGTAGACGTGCTAGCCGCGCAGCACCTGCTTGTCCAAGCCGGCCATCAGGTCGAGCCCAACGGCCACTTCGACGCCGCAACCGAGACGGCCGTCAAAGCCTTCCAGACCGAGGCGGGCATGGACGCCGACGGCGTGGTCGGCCCCGACACCTGGACCGCCCTGGCGCCCGACCTCAAGACCGGCGACGAAAACGAGGCCGTAAAGGCCCTCCAGGAACAACTCAACGCCAAACAGCAACTCTCGCTTGAGGTCAACGGCAAGTTCGACGCCGCCGTGGAGGAGGCCGTCCGCGGCTTCCAGGACCACGCCGAAATCGGCGGCGACGGCGCCGTCGCCGAGGAGACCTGGCGCAACCTCGTGTGGCACTTCCAGTACCCGAACGCCGACGCCAACAACATGTGCGCCCAGGACCCCGACGGCAACGGCGACGCTCACTGGGGCACCGGCTCGGCCGTCGGCCAGCTGCAGACGGCCACCAAGAGCTTCGGCGACAACACCGACGGCGGCGTCGTGCCGCTTGGCGACGTCAGCTTCGAGCACGGCGGTCCGATCGACGGACACGCCAGCCACCAAGAAGGTCTCGACGCCGACATATGGCCGATCCGCACCGACCGCGAGCAGTGCACCGGCGGCCGTATCGAATGGACGGACGACGAGTACGACCAGGACGCCACGCGCAAGCTGGCCCAGGCGATTCACGACGCCGCCGGGGACAAGGTCGTGTTCATCCTGTTCAACGACCCGGTGCTCATCGAAGAAGGGCTGACCGAGGAGTACGCCAACCACGACAACCACCTTCACGTGCGCTATTGCGAGTTCGGACATCCCAACAGCTCGTACGCGTGCTGAACCGCAGACTCCACCCCAAGGGAGTGATCACATGAGACGATCAATGCTCGCCGCTGTCTCCGCCGCGGCTCTGATCGCGGCTGTCGCCGCGACTTTCACCGGCGCCAACGCCTTCGCCGACGATCCCGGCTCCGCCGACGCGGCCGAAGCGCCGACCGCGGACCAACTGCGCGATCGGGTCGAAGGCTGCGAGACCCAGGTCTCCGACGGCCTGTATGCCGAGCGCGTCGGCATGGAGCACGACATTCCGGTGTGCGGCACCGGAAACGCGATCCACTGGAAGTCGGGCATGACCATCGACTGCGACGGTCAGTCCACCGACAACTGCAACTCGAGCACCGACGGGTCCTACCAGCCGGAGACGTCGTGCGTGCAGTCGGACGGCGATTACCTCGTCGCCGACCAGCTTCCGTTCGCCGTGGTTCCGCTGCCGAGCAGCATATGGGACGCGCAGAACTCCGG
>JBOGDN010000535.1:0-4387 GCA_050742995.1 Stackebrandtia sp.
CACCCGCGCCCACGCATCGACACCCCTCATGAAGCTTTGCCCTGCTTTCGCACCGTACCAACGGCGCCTGGACGATTGCTGATCGTCACCTGGCAATCAGCACAAAGAGGCTGCGGCCGTCGACCTGGTACGCGTCGCCGTCGACGAGTTCCTCCTCGCCGGGCAGCGCGACCTGGTCGTCTCCTTCGGCCGACGCCGAGGTGTCGACGGCGCGATGCCACCGCAGGCCGTCGCCGGGGTCGGGCAGGGTGAAGTCGACCGCGTCGGACCAGCCGTTGTAGCCGACGTAGATCGCGTCGTAGGGGTCGTCGAATTCGGCGCCGTCGATCCTCCACCCGAGGGCGTGGCTGCCGGGGTCGTTCCAGTACGCGTCGTCGGGCGCGGCGCCCGCGGGGGTGTACCACTCCAGCTGCGCGAAGCCGTTTGCGTTTCCGTCGTCGCCGGAGTAGAAGTCCGCGGGGCGCAGTGACGGGTGGTCGGCGCGGAACTGGAGCATTCGTCCGGTGTAGACGGAGAATCGGGAGGCGTCGGCGTCGGGGGACCAGTCGAGCCAGTTGGCCTCGGAGTCGACGTTGTACGGATTGTTGTTGCATCGCATGCCGCGCAGGTGTTCGTCGCCGCCGGTCAGCATCGGGGTTCCGGCCGAAAGCGCGAGGAACGCCATGCCGTTGCGGGCGGCCTGCCGCTGCGCGGCGGGGTCGCCGCCCTGGTCCCAGGAGCGGTTGCTGTCGCTGCCGCCGTCGGAGGGGCCGTACGGCCAGGGTTGGTTGTTGTTCTTTTCGTTGCACGCGTATAGGTCTGCGAGCGTGAACCCGTCGTGGGCGACCATGAAGTTGACCGAGGCGGCCGGCGTGCGTTCGTCGTACAGATCGGAGGATCCGGCGAAGCGCGTCGCCAGCTGTCCGGGCGTGACGTCTTCGTCGCCCAGCTGGTTCTGGTCGGAGCGCAGCGTGTCGCGGTACTTGTCGTTCCACTCCGACCAGCCGGACGGGAAATTGCCCACCTGGTAGGTGCCGTCGCCGAGCGCCCACGGCTCGGCGATCCAGTCGACGCCTTCGCCGCCGCCGGCCGGGCGCGGGGGAAGCGCGGCGGTGATGGCGTTCAGCGCGGTGTTGGGATCGTCGCGGTCGTAACGGAAGCAGCCGTGCTCGCAGGTGTTGCCCAGCACCGGCGCCAGATCGTGCCGGAAGCCGTCGACTCCGAGCACGTCGCGCCAGTAGCGCAGCGAGTCGACGATGAGGTCCTGGGTGACCGGGTTGTAGGTGTTGACGTTGCCGCCGACGCCGGTGTTGTCCCAGGGCTCCTGTCTGTCAGAGCTCAGCGAGTAGTAGGTGGGGTTGTCGAGACCCCGGAAGGACATCACGTTGTAGGTGTTCTTGTCGGACGCGTCCCAGGGACCGCCTTCGCCGGTGTGGTTGTAGACGACGTCGGCGATCACCTTCAGTCCGGCGTCGTGGAAGGCGCGCACCATCGCCTGATATTCGGCGGTGGGGCCGCCGGGAGACTTGTCGGAGGAGTAGCGGCGGTCGGGCGAGAAGTAGTTCAGCGTCTCGTAGCCCCAGTAGTTGCTGTCCTCGCTGCTGTCGGGGTCGATGTCGTTGCGGTCGTTGGGGGTCTCCTGGGTGGGCAGAAATTCGACGGCGGTGACGCCGAGGCCGGCGAGGTATTCGGCCTTCGCCGCCGCGCCCTTATAGGTGCCGCGCAGGTCGGCGGGCACGCTGTCGTCGTTTTGCGTCAGGCCCTTGACGTGGACTTCGTAGACGACGTCGTCTTTGAACGCGCCCGTCGGCTTGCCGGCGGTGTTGTCGCTCGCGTCGCGCAGCACGATTCCCTTGGGAGCGACGGGACCGCTGTCGACGGCGCGATGCTGTGGGCCGGAGGCGTAGACGGTGCGGTCGGTCATGTCGGGGCCGGTGGGGTCGTGGCTGACCTCGCGGGCGTAGGGGTCGAGGAGGAGCTTGTTGGGGTTGAAACGGTTGCCGGAGGCGTCGACGTCGGAGACGAACCCGGCCTCGGAGCCGGGGGACCACTGCGCGTCGTGCTCCCAGTTGGGGCCCCAGGCGCGGTAGCCGTAGTAGACGTCCTCGCCGACGCCGGCCTCGGCCAGCTCGTCGAGGCTGACGGACGCGCCGAAGACGTCGCCGTCGGCTTCGAGTTCGCGCACGAGCTTCTCGGGTTCGCCCTGGGCGGCGGCGTAGACGTACAGCTCCATGCGGGTGGCCGCCGAGGAGTACACCCCGAAGGTGATGTTCTCCCCGGACGCGTCGTAATGGGCGCCCAGCGGAGCGGCCTGCTGCGCGGAGGCGGGGTCGGGAGCCGAGGCGCTCAGCAGCCCCGCGGCCAGCGCCGGGGCGCAGACCAGGGCCAACAGCCGGGTGAGAGGAGGTCGGCGACGCGTTGCGGGCGGGGGCTGCATGGTGACGTCCTCTCGGGGTGACGGCTTCAGGACTCAAACCGCGCAATTTCTTGCTGATTGTTTCTGGATTGTTTCGAACCTCAGCAAGACTTGTCAATGCTTCGCAACGAACCAGAAAGGTTCTCGAGCGCGGCCGTCACCTTCACCGCTCGACGAGGGTTTGGGCGTGGCGGTGGAGCGGGACGGCGAGGTGCGGGTAGTCGCCGTTTTCGATGCGCAGCAGGAGGCGGGTGACGACGTGCAACTGGGCCACGACACCTGAGGGAGTGGTGAGGACGTCGTGGAATTCGCGTTGGACTCGAGCGGCGACGTCGGGAAAGGCGAGGCTGTAACAAAGCAGGGTCGCGGCGTCGTAGCCGGCGGGGGCCAGTCCCCAGTGTTCCCAGTCGAGGATGGTCAGGTCGGGAGCGGTGAGGTTGCCCCAGTGGAGGTCGCCGTGGGCGCATGTCCATTCGGTCGCTTCGGGGTCGACGCGGTCGCCGAAGAAGACCCGCAGACGCCGTGTGATCGTGTCTTGATCGGTGCGACGGCGTTGGGTGGGTTGGCGACCGAGACGGTCGAGGTTTGCGCGCAGGCCGGTCCACCATGAGTCGGGGAGATCGAGGCTGATGGGCGGTTCTTCGGTCGCGGAGCAGGTCGACTCGACGACGAGGGTGCAGACTTCGGCGCGTTGCACACGCCAGTCGGCTTCGTTCCATTCGGTGCTGTCGAGCACCTGTGGTTTGTCGACGCCGGTGACGGCGTTGGCGTCGGCGTTGCCGGTCCAGACATCGCCGTGTGCCCATTCGGGGAACTCGGAGACGACTCGCAGCCAGCAGTCGCCGTGGCGAGTGCTGTGAGCTCGTGCGCCGATGGAGCGCAGCCGCCACCCGAACACCGGCTCGCCGGTGACCGTCAAGGCGAAGTGTTCGGCGGCGCGGCGAAGGTTGCCGCGCATGAATTCTTTGAACTTCTCGTCAGCGGCGGCGACTTCGGCTTCGGTGGCCATGACCCTCAGTCTTCTTCGTCCGCGGTGAGGTGACGCAGGTAGGCGTCGGGGTTGTTGAGGTAACGCCGCCAGCCGTCGACCAGCTGCAGGCACGTTCTACCAGCTCGATCGGCAACCATCTGTAACTGTCGACCCGAAGTCGGTGTGGATTCCGTGGTGTGCGGCGCGTTGTGCGGTGTTGTCGATCATGGAGCGGATGCGATCGGCGGCGGCGTTGACGGTTTGGGAGACGGGGTGTTCGGGGCCGTAGCGGCGGTTGATGTCGGCGAGTCGTTCGTCGAAGGCGATGGGGCGGCCGGTGGGGCTGGTGGTCATGTCGGCGCACCACAGTGCGTCGCGGACGGGGGTGTCTTCGTTTGGCCAGCGTTGGTAGGCGTTGTCGAGTCCGCGCAATGTCGCGTCGTGGTGTGCGGCGCTGTGGTGGGCGATCAGGGCGACCAGGCGCGGGTTCGCGTCGAGGCTTTCGAGGAATGTCGCGCCGTCGAGGGGATGGAAGTCGAGGTGCGCCAAGGGCGGGGCGTATCCGATGTCGTGCAGCCAGGCTGCGGCTGTCAACAAGACGGCGTCGGGGCCGCAGATCGGGGCGAGTTTTTCGGCGCGCGCAGCCACGTTTTGGGTGTGTGGCCAGCGGGTGTCTTGGAACTGGGGGATGTCGAGGTATCTGCGGGCCAGGCTGCGCGCCCATGTCGTCAGATCGTTCACGAGGCTCCACGCTAGGCGTTCCGACACGGCGGCTCTACCGCATTCGCGGGACGTTTGGGACGTTCCGCTGTCGCTTCAGGCCAAGACGGCTTGTTTGTCCGCGAGGTAGTCGTGGATGCGCGCGCGGATGCGCGGGTGCATCTCGATCCGCTCGATTCGGTCCGCGGGAATCCAAGTGACTTCGACAGATTCGTCGGAGACGGAGAGGCTGCCGTCGAGGAGGCGGCAGGCGACGCACACCGAGAATTCCTGGCGTACTTCGCCGTCGTCGTAGGCGAACA
>JBOGDN010000536.1:0-11989 GCA_050742995.1 Stackebrandtia sp.
GGACTTGGACGCCTACTTTCCCCAGCCGGGGCGGGTCGCGTCGCTGCCGTCCTACCCCTGGCAGCGGCAGCGGCACTGGAACGGCGAACCCGGCTGGTGGCTGCAAAACAGCATTGGCGCCGCCGCCGCGCCGACGCATCCGCTGTTGGGAAGCCGAGTGCCCGGGCCCGATCCACTCTGGCACGGCCGACTTGAGCCGGCGCGGTGCGCCTGGCTGCCTGACCACTCGGTCGCCGGCGCCGTGGTCGTGCCGGCCGCCGCCTACCTCGACATGCTGCTCACGGCGGCACGCTCCACCTGGGACGAGGCGGTCCAAGTGCGCTCCGTCGACGTCCATCGCGCGCTGACGCTCGCCTGGGAGGACCCGAGGCTCGCTGCGGAGCTGCACACCAGTGTGTCCCTTCCAGACGGCACGACGCGCATTTCCTCCCGCGAGGACGCCGACGGACAATGGCGACTGCACGCCGCCGGCCTCGTCGCGCGACTCCAGGCCGACCCGCCCCCCGCGCTCGACGTCGCCGCGCTGCGCGATCGCACCGGCGAACCCATGGACTCCGCCGCCTTCTACGACACCGTCTGCGCCTCAGTGGACATGAACTACGGTCCCGCTTTCCAGACGCTGCGGCAGGTGAGCCTCGGCGAGGACGAGGCGCTGGCCTCCTACAGCTGCGACCTGCCCGCCCAGGGCAGTCAGATCCACCCGACCCTGCTCGACGGCGTGCTGCAGACCGTCATAGCCCTTTTGTACGGCCGCGCCGACGACTGCCCCTACCTTCCCGCCTCCTTCGAGGCGGTGCGGCTGTGGCGCACCCCGTCCGCCCGCGGCTACGCCCACGCGCGCATCCGCAGCTTCAGCACCCGCACCGTCGTCTTCGACGTGACCGTCGCCGACGAAGACGGCAGCGTGTCCGCCCAGATCGAAGGCTGCGAAGTGCGCCGCTACGGCGCGGGAAGGCCGCCGCTGCAACACCAAAGCACCATGCTGCGCGCCGCGTCCCAGCCCGTCGTCGCCGTCGATCGCGCGCAGCTGCCGGCTCCCTCGGCCCTCGTCGAAGCGTGCACGTCCGATCTGGACGAGATCGCCGGCGGCTTCGCGCGCAACCGCTACGCCGACTACGAGCCGCTCGTCAAGCGACTGATCGCCCAGGCCGTCGTCAGGACCTTCGGCGAGCTGCTGCCCGACCGCGACGCCTGGCGCCTCGGCGACCTGATCGGCGTCACGGCCTCCCCGCATCACGCGCCGCTGACGCGCCTGCTTGCCGACATCGCCGTCCGGCACGGCGCCCTGCGCGCGAGCGGGGACGGCGAGGACCGCACCTATCGCCCCGCCGGACCCGACGAGTTCGCGTCCGTCCTTGAACGAGTCGTCCGGGACTTCCCGGCGATGTCGACCGAGCTGCGGCTCGGCCTGCAATGCTTCGACAATCTCGCCGACATCCTGCGCGGCGTGCGCGACCCCATGGAGTTGATGTTCTCCGACACCGAGCGGCTCGCCGAGCAGGTCTACTTCGCCTCCCCGGTGGCGCAGTACCACAACCGGCTGGCGCGGCGACTGCTCGACGGCATGCTCGCGTCATGGCCGCACGACCGTCCGCTGCGGATCCTCGAGGTCGGAGCGGGCACCGGCGGCACCACGGCGTGGCTGCTGCCCTTGCTGCCCGCTGAACGCACCCACTACTGCTATACGGATCTGTCCGGCGCCTTCTTCCCCCGCGCGGCCACGCGATTCGGGGCCTATCCCTTCGTCGACTACCGCCCCCTCGACCTGGATCGCGACCCGGCGGAACAGGGATTCGCCGACGCCTCCTTCGACATAGTCGTGGCGTCCAACGTCCTGCACGCCACGCGCGACCTTTCGCAGACCCTCGGCCGCGTCACGCGCCTGCTCGCCGACGACGGCTGCATGCTGGCCGTCGAGTCACACGATCCAGAGCTGATCGCGACCACTTTCGGTCTGCTGGAAGGCCTGTGGTCCTTCACCGACACTCAGCTGCGCGACACGGCGCTGCTGCCGCGCCGACGGTGGCCGTCGCTGCTGCGCTCGTGCGGGTTCGCCGACGCCGTCTCCGTCGCCGACGACTCAAGCCCGGCCGGAGAGGACGGCTCGGTGCTCCTGGCGCAGCGCGCACCACGCACCGCCCCGGTTCCCCCGCCCGACGCCGCGCCGAAGACCCCGAGGCGCTGGATCCTGACCGGCGAAAGCCAAGAGCTGAGCGGCCCGCTGACCGAGGCGCTGCGCGCTCACGGATGTGCCGTAACCGCGCACACGGTCACCGAAGACCCGCAACAGTGGACGGAAGCGATGAGCGCCGCCGCGGGCGAAGGCGCCGGACCGTTCGGAATCGTCCTCCTGATCGACCCCGAGGACGCTGTCGACGACACCGTAAGCCAGACCGTCGAGGGCGTGGTGCGACAAGCCGCCGTGCTGCGCTCCGTCACCGGCGTCCCCGGCGACGCCGAGGCCGTGCTGTACCTCGTCGTCCGCTCCCGCGACGCCGCGCCGGAGTCCGTGCCGTCCACCGTGGCGGGCGGGGCGGCGTGGGGGCAGGCGCGTTCCCTTGCGCAGGAACACACCACGCTGCCGATGCGTCGCATCGCCGTCTGCGCGCCCGAGGGTCGCGGCGGTGAAACGGCGCCCCGTCTGGCCGCAGAACTCCTCTGCGAGTCCGGCGAGGACGAAGTGACCCTCACGTCCGCCGGGCGCTTCATCCCGCGCCTCGTCGACAACCCGCCCCCGCGCACGGCCGACGCCGATGCTCCGTGCGTCCTCCAGGCGGCGACGACTGGACTCACGCCTCGCCTGGCCTGGCGGCCGGCATCCGAGCGGCGGCCGGGACCGGGGGAGGTGGCCGTCGACGTGCGCGCCGCCGGCCTGAACTACCGCGACATCCTCGTCGCCGCCGGGCTGGTTCCCCCCGCCCGGCGAGACATCGGCACGGGCGAGCCGATGCTCGGCCTGGAATGCGCCGGGACGATCGCCGAGACCGGCCCCGGCGTCTCCGGACTGGCGCCTGGCCGGCCGGTGATGGCGATGGCCGCCGGCAGCCTGGCGTCCCGAGTGACGATCGACGCGGCAATGGCGATCCCGATGCCGGAGGGCATGGACTTCACCGCGGCGGCCGCGCTTCCCGTCACCGCCCTCACCGTCACCTACGCGCTGGAACAGCTGGCGCACCTGGCCCCCGGCGAGACCGTGCTCATCCACAGCGCCGCCGGCGGCGTGGGGCTGGCCGCGGTGCAGTACGCGCGGCACGTGGGCGCCGAGGTGATCGCCACGGCCGGAACCGCCTCCAAACGGCGGCTGCTGCGGCTGCTGGGATGCCGCCACGTGCTCGACTCGCGCAGCCTCGCCTTCCCCGAGGAAGTGCGGGAGCTGACGGCCGGCCGAGGCGTGGACGTGGTGCTCAACTCCCTGGCCGGCGAAGCCATGGCGCGCAGCCTTGAGCTGCTGGCGCCGCGAGGACGCTTCGTCGAGCTCGGCAAGCGCGACATCCTCGACGGAAACGTCCTGTCGCTTGGCGCCTTCCGCGACGACACGGCCTTCTTCGGCGCCGACCTGACCGCCATGTTCAGCGGCGGACCCGGCGCGGCCGAGCTGCTCGCCCGCGCCGGACGGCACATCCGCGAGGGCGTGTTCCAGACGCCGCCGCACGCCGTCCACCCGGCCGAACTCGCGGACGAAGCCATTGAGACGCTGCGACGCTCGCGACACTTCGGCAAACTCGTCGTGGAGTTCACTCCGGGCCGGCGGATCGGCGTCGAGCCGTTCACGCGCAGGCTCAGCCTGGACCCGAACGCCACCTATCTGGTCACCGGCGGACTCGGCGGCTTCGGCGCCGCCACCGCCGGCTGGCTCGCCGAACGCGGCGCCCGCCGCCTGGCGCTGATCGGCCGCCGCGGCGCGGAAAGCCCCGAGGCGCCGGCCCTGCTGCGACGTCTGGCCGACGGCGGGGTCGACGTGGACGTCTATGCCGCGGACGCCGCCGACGTCGACGTTTTGGCGCGGCTGCTTGCCGCCGCCGACGCGGCCGGGCGGCCCGTGCGCGGCGTTGTGCATACCGCCGCGGTGTACGACAACGGTCCCGCGCAGCAGCTGACGGACGAGCGGTTCCGCTCCGTCGTCGTCCCCAAGCTCGGCGGCGCCCTCGCCCTCGACGCCGCCCTCGGCGACCGGGAACTGGACTTCTTCGTGGTCTACAGTTCCTCGGCGTCGGTGATCGGCGGGACCAACCAGGGCAGCTACAACGCCTCCAACCTCGCCGCCGAGGTCGTGGCACGGCGGCGCCGCCGTCGCGGCCAGCCCGCGACCGCGGTGCAGTGGGGCATGATCGCCGACACCGGCTACGTCGTGCGCGCGAACTATTTCGACACGCTGGAGCGGGAGGGACTCGGCCCGGTGAGCTCGACCGAGGCCTGCTCCGCGCTGGAGGGGCTCCTCGTCCGGCCATACCCGGACCCGGCCGTCTTGGTGGGCCGTTTCGACTGGGACCGGGCGCGAATGGTGTTCCCGATCGTGGACCGTCCTCGCTTCGAGGAGGTGCTCACCGTGGGCGCTGCGGGGGAGCAGCAGTCGCCGCAGCTGTTGCAGACGCTGAGCTCCGGATCCGACGAGGAGGCGTTGGACGCCGCGCAGGAGGCCATCGTCGGGGTGCTCGCCTCGATTCTGCAGACCGCTCCCGACAGAATCGACCCGGTCAGGCCCTTGGACCAGACGGGCATGGACTCGCTGATGGCCACCGAGTTCGCGGTGGCGCTGCAACGTCAATTCGATCTGGCCGTGCCCGCGCTGGAGCTGGCCGCCGGGCCGAGCGTGCGCGACCTGTCCGCGCGCCTCGTCGCCCTGGCGAGGAAGCGATAATTCGACCGTGACCGTCTCGAACCCCGTGCTGGTTCCGCTCGCCCCGCGACTCGCGCCCCGAGTGCGGCTGTACTGCGTCCCCTACGGCGGCGCCGGGCCCGAGATCTTCCGCAAGTGGGGCGATCTGCTGCCCGACTCCGTCGAGCCGGTGGCCGTCCACCTGCCCGGCCGGGGCAGTCGCGCCGACGAGCCGTGCGCCACCGACCCGCGCCCGCTGGTCAGGATCCTTGCCGACGTGATCGCGGCCGACACGCGGCGGGACCTGCCCGTCGCGCTCTTCGGTCACTGCGTGGGCGCGATCCTGGCCTTCGAGACCGCACGCCGGCTGCGCCGCGTCCATCGCATCGTGCCGCTCCTGCTCGCAGTGTCGGCCCTGCCGCCACCGCACCGATACGCCGAGGAGTACCGGTCCTCGCTCTTCCGCAGCCTGATGGGCGGAACGGACGTCATGCCGGAGTACATCCAGTGGGTTGCGCAGCACATCGAGGCGACCCCGCAGGCGGCGAACACCGTCGGCACGACGCTGCTCGCCGACATCCTGCTGGGAATGCAGTACCGCTACCAGGAAGACCTCCCTCTTGAGGCGGACCTGTCGGTGTTCGCGGGCCGCGACGACGCCGTCGCCCCGCCCGAGCAGATGGACGACTGGGAGTCCCACGCCACGGGCCGCACCCACGTGCACCTCCATCCGGGACGCCACCTTTTCCTGAACGAACGCCTCACAGAACTCACCGCCGAGCTGGCCGCCGATCTGCGTAGCGCGCGAGGAGTAGGGTGAAAAATCCCCGGATGCGTCGAATACCCCTTCGTGCGCACCCTCGACACCTAATTTCATCCCAACTGGAGAACCAGTGCGGCATTCACAACTTCGCCGTAGAGCGCTGCTGGCCGGCGCGGGCGCGGCGGCGATCGGCGTCACGGGCGGCGCCTCGTTGGCGTTGACGTCAGACGCGACCGCGACCGCCGAAGACGACACCGACGACGAAAGCGCGCTGACGCCGATCGAGCGGCTGCTGAAAGGCAACCGTCGCTTCGCCACACAACACGCGCGGCACCCGCATCAGTCGATCGACTACCTGCACCAGCTCGCCGAGGGCCAGCACCCGTTCGCCGTCACCGTGGGCTGCTCGGATTCGCGAGTGCCACCGGAGATCCTCTTCGACCAGGGTCTCGGAGACATCTTCGACCAGCGTGTGGCCGGCAATCTCGTCGACGACGTCATCATCGGCAGCATCGAGTTCGCCGTCGAGGAGTTCACGTCGCCGGTGCTGATGGTCCTGGGGCACGAACGGTGCGGCGCGATCACGGCGACCGTCGAGGCGATCGAGTCCGGCCTCGAGCCGCCGGGCCACATCGCCGCGATCGTCGACGCGCTGCGGCCCGTCGTCGAGCCGGTGCTCGAGGAGCCGGGGGACCCGGTCGAAAACGGGGTGCGGGCTCACGTCCGCCACGTCGTGACGCAGATTCAGGAGCTCAGCGGCATCGTCGCCGAGCACGTCATGCACGGCGACCTGAAAGTGTACGGGGCCCGCTACGACATCGACGACGGAAAAGTCGAGCTGCTGGACTTAGAGCTCCTCACTTTGTCCCGTTTCCTGCTGCGCGTCCACCAGGCGGCGACGGCTTGCGAAGCGCCGTCGCCGCCTGGAGGCCGCTCGCAACGGAAGAGGACAAAGTCAGGAGCTCTTAATCGCGCCGCACCGCCGTGGCAGGGTTGAGGCATGGCGACGGTGAGGCTCGCGTACGGCGAAACCGGGCTCGACGTGGAGTTTCCGGACGACCGCACCGTGATCGTCGAACCGGCGTACGCGCCCGGCGCGGCCGATCCGGCGGCGCTGCTGCGGCACACCCTGCGCCGCCCGACGGCGGGCCCGCCGCTGCGGGAGCTCGTGCGCCCCGGCCAGACCTTGGCCGTGTCCATGTGCGACGGAACGCGGGCGCAGCCGAGGCATCTGATGATCCCGGCCGTGCTCGCCGAGCTGGACGGAATCGTCGACCTCGACGACGTGACGATCCTGGTGGCCACCGGCACCCACCGCGGCAACACCGAAGCCGAGATCGCCCGGATGCTCGGCGACGACGTGGCCGGGGCTGTGCGGGTGGTCAACCACGACGCCCGCGACGACGACTCGCTGGTGTGGATGGGCGAACACGGCGACGGCGTGCCGGTGTGGCTCAACCGGCGTTGGGTCGAAGCCGACGTGCGCGTCACGACCGGCTTCGTCGAGCCGCATTTCTTCGCCGGCTTCTCCGGCGGGCCGAAACTGGTCGCGCCGGGCCTCGCGGGTCTTGAGACCGTGCTGACCCTCCACGACGCCCGCCGGATCGGGCACCGCAACGCCACCTGGGGGGTGTGCGAGGGAAACCCGGTACACGACGACATCCGCGCCGTCGTCGCGGCGGTCGGGAGCGTGGACTTCGCGTTCGACGTGCTTCTCAACCGCGACGACGAGATCGTCGCCGCTTACGGCGGCGAACTGTTCGCCATGCACGCCGCCGCGCGTGGCGCCGCCCGCGAACTCGCCATGCGTCCGGTCGACCAGACCTTCGACGTCGTGGTCACCACCAACGCCGGTTTCCCGCTCGACCAGAACCTCTACCAGTCCTGCAAGGGCCTGTCGGCCGCGGCGACCGTCGTCGCCGACGGCGGAGTCATCGTCGGCGCCGCCGAATGCCGCGACGGCTTCCCCGACCACGGCGACTTCCGTCAGGTGCTCGCCTCGGCGCCGTCGCCGCAAGCCCTGCTTTCGCAGATCGAGGCCCGCCCCCGCACCGTGCCCGACCAGTGGCAGGTTCAGGTGCAGGCCAAGATCCAGTCCCGCGCGCGGGTCGTCATGCACACGTCCTACCTGGACGCGGACGATCTGCGTCTTGCCCACATGGACTACACCGCCGACGTCGGCGCCTGCGTGCGCGACCTGCTCGATCGGGCCGGCCCCGACGCGCGCGTGTGCGTGCTGCCGCAAGGGCCGCAGACGATCCCGTATCTAAAGAGCTAACGCAGTGGTTCGTGCGCGAAGGCGGCCATGCCTTCGGCGAAACCCACTTCGGGCTTGAATCCGAGAGCGGCGGACCCCAACTCGGGAGAGGCGACGACGTGCCGGACGTCGCCAAGCCGATACTCGCCGGTCACCTCCGGCGCCGGCGCCGTGCCCGAGTACCCGACCGCAAGCGCCTCGGCCATGTCGCGGATGCTGTGCGGCTCGCCGCTGGCGACGTTGCACGCCCCGGTCCACGTCGACTCCAGCGCGAGAACGTTGGCCCGCGCCACGTCGCGCACATGCACGAAGTCCCGCATCTGCCCGCCGTCTTCGAAGACCCGCGGCGCCTTCCCCGCTTCGAACGCGCTGCGGAAGATGCTGGCCACGCCCGCATAAGGCGTGTCTCGGGGCATCCGCGACCCGTACACGTTGTGGTAGCGCAGCGCGCAGACGTCCACGCCGGCCTCCCTGCCGTACAGGAACGACAAATGTTCGGTGTGGACCTTTGTCGCGGCGTAGACGTTGCGCGGGTCAAGCGCGGCGTCCTCCCTGACGTGCGTCCACGCCAAGTCGCCGCCGCAGCGGCCGCAGCGCGGCTCGAACCGCCCGGCGTCGAGATCCTCGGCCCGCCGCGGCTGGGCCCTGACGTCTCCGTGTTCGGCGCAGCGGTAGCGGCCCTCGCCGTACACCACCATCGACGAGGCGACGACCAGCCGACCGCCGAACGAACGCCGCCACAGCGCCCGCAGCAGGTTCGCGGTGCCGGCGTCGTTGTCGCGGACGTAATCGGCGACGTCGTCGAAGTCGACGCCGAGCCCCACCCGCGCGGCCTGGTGGCAGACGGCGTCGACGCCCTCCACCGCCTGACGCATCGTCTCCGCGTCGGCCAGATCGCCGACGCGGAAGTCGACCGACGACGGCAGATAGTCCGGCGCGTCGTCGTGCGCCGCCAACGAGTCGAGCACGACGACGTCGGCGCCGCCTTCGACAAGCTGCTCCGCCACGTGGCCGCCGATGAACCCGGCCCCGCCGGTCAGCAATACCCGCATTACGCCTCTTCTCTTTCTCTATTCGATGTCGTCAAAAGCTCGGCAGTCGTCTCGTCATGGCTGGAACCGGTACCCCACGCCGCGAACGGTCAGCAGGCGCTTGGGGCGCGAAGCGTCCTGTTCGACCTTCTCTCGCAGCCGCCGAACGTGCACCGTGACCGTTGAGGTGTCCCCGAATCGCCAGCCCCACACCGCCTCGAGCAGCTCCTCGCGGCGAAACGCCTGGCCGGGGTGCGCCAGGAACCACACCAGCAGGTCGAACTCCTTGCCGGTCAGCGACACCGGCTCGCCGTCGCGGCTGACCTGGTGACCGACGACGTCGACCTCGAGGCCGCCGCCGCGCAGCACCTCCGCCGCGACGGCCGGCGTCCCCCGCGACGAGCGGCGCAGCACCGCCCGCACGCGGGCGGCGAGCTCGCGCGGGGAAAACGGCTTGGCGAGGTAGTCGTCCGCGCCGGTTTCCAGCCCGGCGATGCGGTCGTGCTCCGCGTCGAGCGCGGTCAGCATCATCACCGGGACGGACGTCACCTGGCGCAGTCGCCTGCAGACCTCGAGCCCGTCCATGTCCGGCAGCATCAGGTCAAGCACCACAAGATCCGGCGGCGAGGCAAGGGCCTGTTTCAGGCCGGCGGCGCCGTCCGCCGCGTACTCGACCTGGAAGCCTTCGCGGCGCAGATAGCCGGCGACGACGTCGGAAAGGGCGGCGTCGTCGTCGACGACAAGCACGCGTAGATCGACGTCGGCGGACATGGTCACACACTATGGCCGATCGCACGCGCACGCACCACCCACGACGAAGGCGTTCGCAGTTTGTAAGAATCCTCGGCCGCTGTCGGTCGTAGCATCGTGGGATGCCACGACCGCACCTGCTTGTGCTGGCGAAGTCGCCGGCCCCGGGGCTCGTCAAGACCAGACTCTGCCCTCCGTTCAGCCCCGCCGAGGCCGCCGAGATCGCCGAAGCCGCGCTGGCCGACACCCTTCAGGCGGTGGCCGACTGCCGTGCGCAGCGGCGCATTCTCGCGTTGGACGGCCCGCCGGGCCCGTGGCTTCCGCCGGGCTTCGAGGTCGTCCCGCAGGTGCGCGGCTCGTTCAACGACCGGCTCGCCGCCGCCTGGGACTACGCCGGTGGTCCCGGGCTGCAGATCGGCATGGACACCCCGCAGGTCACCGCCGAGCTGCTCGACGATTCGCTGGCCGCGGTCCTCGACGGCGACGCCGACGCGGCGCTGGGACTCGCCGAAGACGGCGGCTGGTGGGCGCTGGCGATGGCGCAGTCGCATCCCCACGTCTTCCGCGGCGTGCCGATGAGCCACGCCGACACCGGCCGGCGGCAACACGCGCGGCTGTGTTCGCTGAGCTTGAAAGTCGCCGAACTTCCTACGCTGCGAGATCTCGACGACGTCGCCGACGCCCGGGCGATCGCGGCGCTCGCGCCCGGCACGCGCACCGCCCGCACGGTACGCTCCCTGGCCCCGAAGCTGGAGGAAGCGACGTGACCGAGACCGACGTGATCCTGCCGGTGCTCAACGAGCGCGAGGCCATCGAATGGGTGCTTCCGCGAATGCCGCGCGGATACCGGCCGATCGTCGTGGACAACGGGTCTGACGACGGCTCCGCCGAGGTCGCCTCCGATCTGGGCGCCGTGGTGGTTCCCGAACCGCGACGCGGGTTCGGCTCCGCCTGCTACGCGGGGCTGGAGGCGGCGAAGTCGCTCGTCGTGTGCTTCATGGACTGCGACGCTTCCCTCGACCCGGCGGATCTTCCGACGATCGCCGATCCGGTCCACCTCGGCGTCGCCGACCTGGTTCTCGGCGCGCGACAGTCGCAAGAGGGCGCGCTGCAGCTGCACAGCCGCGTGGCCAACGCGTACCTGGCGCGTCAGGTGCGCCGACGCTGCGGCATACACGTCAGCGACATCGGCCCGATGCGGGCGGCCCGCCGCGAGCCGCTGCTGCGGCTCGGCCTCGCCGACCGCCGCTCGGGGTGGCCGCTCGAGATGGTGCTGCGCGCCGGCCAGGCCGGCTGGAAAGTCGTCGAGCGTCCGGTTCCCTATCGGCCCCGGATCGGACGCAGCAAGGTCACCGGCACGGTCCGCGGCACCGTCACCGCCGTCGTCGACATGCGCGCGCAGCTGGCGCGAGCACGCGAGTCGGCTCGGGCGTGAACCCCCACATTGCTTTGGGCAGAGCGCCCAGGAGGAAAAGTTGAACGACGCATCCCGCAAACCGCAGGCTGACGTCGGCGTCTTCGGCGGGTCGGGTTTTTACCGATTCGCCGACGGAAGCGACGCCGAACCGGGCGAAGGCCTGGCCATGGACGCCGTGGAAACGGTCAAAATCGACACGGCGTGGGGCGCCCCGTCCGGGCCGCTGACCCTCGGCTCCTTCGGCGACGCCGATCCGGTCCGAGTGGCGTTCCTGGCGCGCCATGGCGTCGACCACGAGTATCCGGCCCACCGCGTGAACTTTCGGGCCAACGTCGACGCGATGCGCCAGCTCGGCGTGCGGGCGCTTGTGGCCCCCTTTGCCGCGGGCTCGCTGCGTCCCGAGGTCAAGCCCGGCGAGTTCGTCGTCGTCGACCAGCTCGTCGACCGCACCAACGGCCGGGTCGGCACGTTCTACGACCACTTCGACTCCGGCCCCGTGCACATTCCCTTCGCCGATCCGTACGACGCCAAGCTTCGCCAGACCATGGTCGACGTAGCCAGGTCGCTCGGGATCGTCGTGCACGACGGCGGCACGGTCGTCGTCGTCAACGGCCCCCGGTTCTCCACCCGCGCCGAATCGGAATGGCACCGCGCGGCCGGATGGCACGTGGTGAACATGACCCAGGCGCCCGAAGCGGCGCTGGCGCGGGAGGCCGGGATTCCGTTCGTCGGCATCGCGCTGGTCACCGACTACGACGCCGGCCTCAAGGACGTCTCCGCGGCGGCGGTCACTCAGGAAATGGTCTTCGAGGTGTTCAAGCAGAACCTGCACCGGGTGCGCCAGCTCGTGCTCGCGGCGATTCCGGCTCTCGCCCGAAAATTAGAGTTCGTAACTTCATCCTCTTCCGTGGCGAGCGGCCTCCGGGTGGCGACGGCGCTTCGCAAGGACCGTCGC
>JBOGDN010000537.1:0-4326 GCA_050742995.1 Stackebrandtia sp.
ACCGGGCCGGCATGCAGACGTCGAAGACGATCGTGGCGGTCAACAAGGACGACGCCGCGCCCATCTTCGAGCTGGCCGACTTCGGAGTCGTCGGCGACCTGTTCAAGGTGCTGCCGCAAGCCGGCGAAGAAATCCGCAAGCGCCGCGCCTGAATCACGATGTGACCTGGCCGGCGCCGAAGTCGGCGTGAACGGCGTGAAGCGCGGGTTGCGATAGGTTTCCTTTCGCAACCCGCGTTTTCACGCCCCGCCCCAACCTCAGCCGGAGGGTTTCCATGGCGCTTCACACCGCGACGCTCGCCCCTCGCCGCGTGCTCGCCGACCTGCTGCCCGGCGTGCGCGCCCTCGCCGTCGCCCGCGAAGCCGTGCTCGTGCTCGGGGGCGCCGCCGCGGTCGGCGCCACCGCCCAGGTCGCGATCACGATCCCCGCGATCTCGCCGGTTCCGTTCGTGCTCACCACTTTGACGGTGCTGCTGCTCGGCGCCGCGTACGGCCCGGCGCGCGCCGCCGGCGCCATGGGAATCTATCTGGCCGCCGGCGTGGCCGGGATGCCGTGGTTCTCCGAGGGCGCCTCGGGCCCGGCAATCCCCACATTGGGCTACGTCGTCGGCTTCTTGGCCGCGGCCGTCGTCGTCGGCGCACTCGCCCGACGCGGGGGCGACCGGACGATGCTGCGCACCAGCGGCCTCATGCTCGCAGGCACCGCGATCATCTACGCCTGCGGCGTGCCCTACCTGGTGCTGGCGACCGGGATGAGCTGGAGCCAGGGCCTGTTCCAGGGGGCAGCGGTCTTCCTGATCTCCGATCTGCTCAAGCTGCTCGTCGCCGCCGTTTTGCTGCCGGGCGCCTGGGCGGCGGTCAAGCGCTTCTCCAAGTAGCGGAGAAAGCGCCGACGCCGAACGCGAGTCCGGCGTCGGCGGGGCAGGGGGGAAAGTCAGCAGGCGGGCACTACGGGGTCGTCGGATCCCGTGTCCCGGCCTCGGGACCGTGGTTGGCCAGGCAGCATCCGGAGTTGTAGACCCGGTTGCCGCCTCGTTCGGCCCAGCCTTGGTAGGCGGCGGGCTGTTCGTACCAGGTCCAGCCGCCGATGTCCTTGCCGTTGACGGCCACTGCGCTGCCGTCGCGCCACAGCGTCCAGTGGACGTGGTCGCCGTTGGCGCGGCCGCCGCAGGGAAGCTCTTCGGCGATGATCCCGATGAAGTCGTAGGCGTTGATTTTCGAGCCGTCGGGCACTGTGGTCTGGTTGCGCGTGTGGTAGTAGCCGGTGGTCCATCCGCTGTCGTGCCGCACTTCGATGTAGGGGTTGGCGGTGCCGCAGTAGCGGTAGACGTAGCCGGCTTCGGAGGCGCGAACCCGGCCGTCGCCTCCGTAGAAGTCGATGGAGTTGTAGGGGCGGGACGTGCCGGAGTTGCCGTGCACTCCCCAGTGTCGCCAGTTGCCCTGGTTGAGCTGCCAGGGCAGGGCGAGACCGGTGGCCTGGCCGTCGACCTCGACGCCCTTGGGTCGCGCGGCCAGCGACTCGCGTTCGCCTTCGTCGACGAAAAGCTCCGCGGGCGCCTCCCGGGCGGCCCGTGCGAATTCCGGGCTGCCGTCGAGCGCGACGCTCCAGGCGTCGCCTTCGAGCTCGGCGAAGAACAAAGAAGTCACGGGGCTGGCGTGGGCGGAGTCGGGCACCGGGAACACGCTGCCGCCGAAGACCCAGTCCCCGGCCGACGAGCGCCGCTTCGGCTCGACGAGCGGGTCGAGCGCGGCGCGGTCGGGCACGTCGTATGTGACGAGGGCTTCTTCGGCGTTGGCCGACAGCATCGCGTCGGCGACGGCTTGTTCGAGGGAGGGAGGCTCGGCGCGAGCGGTGTCTGCCAAGCCTCCCAGGGTGGACAGCGTCAGCGTCGCCGCAGCGGCGGCGGCGACCAGCGTGCGAAGCGCAGCGCGGCTCATGGCAGACCTCCGTAGGGGTCGGGCGTCCGTCGGTTCGCGGCGGGCTACCGCGGGGAATGCCAACGGATGATATGCGCTGAGACTATCGAGAGTGACCAAATGGCCGCAATACGCTATATTTCACTTTATCAATAGAACTTTCGTGTTATGTCCGATTCCTTTCACCAGTCCCATCCGATGCCCATGACGCCCGGCTCGATATGGGACTGTGACAACTGGGCGGTGAGCCAGTTGTTCAGCGCGACGTCGCCGGTCTCCTGGAGTTTGGACTTGGAGTCCAGCCGCGCCTGCGCGAACCGGTAGACCCGGCGCGGCGTCAGCTGCGGATCGAAGCGCACCTGGATGGTGCAGTGCTCCACCGGGTAGCGGAACGCCTGGCCGAAGCAGTCGGCGCGCTCGGTGTTGCCGCCGCCGCATTCGAAGGCGAACAGGTGGGTGTCGCCCTGGTCCAGCGAGAGGCCGAAGAGGATTTCGGCCAGCAGCACCGGCTGCGCGGGGTGGCGGGTGACGCGGCCGACCACGCAGTCGCGGTGGGCGACGACGCGCACGTTCTCCACGGAGCAGCCGGGGTCTCCCCGGAACATGGCGATGTGACGGTCGACGCCGTTGGCGCGGGCGCGCACCAGCATCGTGGCGGTGTGCGCGGCGTCGCGGCCCTTCTCGTCGATGACGGCGGTGATCTGTTGGGTGATGACGTCGAGATTGTGCGAGCGTGCGGCCGGCAGTTGGTCGCACAGCTCTCTCATGGCGTCGCCGCCGCCGATGACGGACTCGGGGCGACGCTGCTTGACGCGCAGGCTGCGCGGTCCGCGAGCGCGACGCGGTCCCAGCAGGGAACGCAGACTGCCGTCGGGCACGTTGAGGATTTCCTCAAGGGCCGCGACGGCTTCGAGGGATTTGGGGTGTTCAGGGCGGGTGCGGCCGTGCTGCCAGTAGCTGAGGCTCGTGGTCGACACGTCGAGGTCCCGCGCCAGCAGCCGGTGGCGCAGTCGGTCGAGTCCAAGCCCGCGAGCGCTGATGGCCGCGCGCAGTGCGATGTGAAACGGGCCCTCGGTGAGGGCGGTAGCCACGTCCGGATCGATGATCTCTACACGGGAATCCACGGATTCTTTTGGCATGGATAACATCCTGTCCGGTTACTCGTGTGTAGGCAAGCCTTGGCTCTGAGCGAATCCGCCCGCGCGCCGTCGCGCCCGCGCCGCGCCAAATAGAGTTGGCACGACATGACCTACCTCGATCACGCGGCCACGACCCCGATGCTCGCCGCGGCGCGGGAAGCGTACCTGGACGCCGCGCACAAAGTCGGCAATCCCTCGTCGCTGCACGCCTCGGGACGCGCGGCGCGGCGGCTCGTCGAAGAGTCGCGCGAAAGCGTCGCCGCGTCGCTTGGCGCGCAGCCCAGCGAGGTGATCTTCACCGGCGGCGGCACCGAGGCCGACAATCTCGCCGTCAAGGGCCTGTACTGGGGCGCTCGCGACGCCGACCCGTCCCGCAACCGCCTGCTGCTGACCGCCGCCGAACACCACGCCGTCCTCGACGTGGCGGCGTGGCTGGCCGCCCACGAAGGGGCGGAGCTGGTGTGGCTCCCCGTGGACGGCGCCGGCGGTCTGGCGGCCGAGGCCGTGGCCGAACAGCTGGAACGCCATCGGGGACACGTCGCGCTGACGACCGTGATGTGGGCCAACAACGAGGTAGGCACGCTGCTGCCGATCGCCGGAGTCGCCGCCGCGTGCGCGCGTGCCGGTTCGCCGTCGCACTCCGACGCGATCCAGGCTGTTGGCCAGGCGCCCGTCGACTTCGCCGCCTCGGGGCTGACCGCGCTTACCCTCACCGGGCACAAACTGGGCGGCCCGGCCGGGGTCGGCGCGCTGCTGCTGCGCAAGGACGCCGCGTGCACGCCGCTGCTGCACGGCGGCGGGCAGGAGCGCGACGTGCGCTCGGGCACGCTCGACGTCGCCGGCATCGCCGGATTCGCCGCGGCCGTCGTCGAAAGCGTCGACGCCCAGGAGACCGAGGCGAAACGCCTCACGACGCTGCGCGACGACCTCATCGCCCGCGTACGACAGGTCGTCCCCGACGCGGTGCTCAACGGAGACGAGACCCGCCGGCTCCCCGGCAACGCGCACTTCTCCTTCCCGGGCTGCGAAGGCGACGCGCTGCTGATGCTGCTCGACGCCGCCGGAGTGGAATGCGCCACCGGCTCGGCCTGCTCCGCCGGGGTGGCGCAGCCGTCCCACGTGCTGCTGGCGATGGGCGCCGACGCCGCGCGCGCCAGGTCGTCGCTGCGGTTCAGCCTCGGACACACCTCCACGTCCGCCGACGTGGACGCGCTCGTCGCCGCACTGCCGGCGGCGGTCGAACGGGCCCGCGCCGCGGGACTGTCCTAGGA
>JBOGDN010000538.1:0-14588 GCA_050742995.1 Stackebrandtia sp.
GCTTCGAGATCCGCGAACAGCCACGGCCGTCCCAGGCAGCCGCGTCCCACCACGACCCCGTCGCAGCCGGTCTGTTCGACCATGCGCAGCGCGTCCTCGGCCTCCCAGACGTCGCCGTTGCCCAGGACGGGAACGTCGAGGGCGTCCTTGAGCGCGGCGATCGCCTCCCAGTCCGCCTGGCCGGAGTAGCGGTCGGCCGCGGTGCGCGCGTGCAGCGCCACCCACGCGACCCCGGCGTCCTGGGCGATCCGCCCGGCCTCCAGATACGTCAGGTGGTCGTCGTCGATCCCCTTGCGCATCTTCACCGTCACCGGAATCCCCGCCCGTGCCCCCGCGTCGACCGCCGCCGACACCACCTGCGCGAACAGCCGCCGCTTGAAAGGCAACGCCGCCCCGCCGCCCTTGCGCGTCACCCGCGGGACCGGGCATCCGAAGTTGAGGTCGACGTGGTCGGCGAGGTTTTCGTCGGCGATCATCTCCACAGCCTTGCGGGTGGTGGCGGGGTCGACGCTGTACAGCTGCAGACTGCGCGGATGCTCGCCGTCGTTGAAGGCGACCATGCGCCGCGTCTTGGGGTTTCGTTCGACGAGCGCGCGCGTCATGACCATTTCGCACACGTACAGCCCGCCGCCCTGCTCGCGACACAGCTGCCGAAACGCGCGATTGGTCACCCCCGCCATCGGCGCCAGCGCCACCGGCGGGTCGACGGGGTATTTCCCCAGCATGAGCGCATCGATCACCGCGTAAGCGTACCCAATATCACAATCAGCGACCATGCCGCAAGAGCGTTTGAGGACTTTCCATATCATTCCCTTGCGCGGCTTCAGATGTCGTGCGTCGCTGAAACCCAGCGGCGCCGACCGTTCCGGCGAAGGACATCGAACCCCGACAGTGGACACGTTTCCGCTGATCCACACTCGCCGAGCCGCCAGATGACCGACACATTGGTGTGTCAGGAAAATCGATCTTCAATCGACCCTGATCGGCGTGGGCGTCGCGCGTATTCGCGTGCCCGCATATGACACCCATTGTGAGTCTGATGAGGTCACGTCGCCGGTCGAGATACCGATGCCTACACAGAGACGGCAGACATGACCGCATCCAATTTGGTGATTCTCGGCGGGGGAGAAGACCAGATTCCCGCCTACACAGAAGGAAGGCGACTCGGCTACCACGTCGTGGGCGTGGACCGCCTCGGCGACGCGCTCGGCGCGGAGCTGAGCGACGAATTCTTCCAAGTCACGACCACAGACCCCGAACGGATAGCCGCCCTGCTTGGCGAGCGAGACGTGGCCGCGGTGATCTCCCCGGCCAGCGACGTCGCCCAGGCGTCGGCGGCCGAGCTGAACCGGCGTTACGGCTGTCCGCACGTGCTTTCCGAGGCGGCGGTGCGCGCTTCGGAGGACAAGGGCTACTTCCGTGAGGTGCTTGCCAAGCTGGGATTCCCGCAGCCCGAATACACACAGAGCCGAGACCTCGAGGAACTGGAAGAAAAGGCGAGCCAGATGCGGCTGCCTTTGGTGGTCAAACCCTCCGACTCCTTTGGAGGCAAGGGAGTGGGGCTGTGTCGCAGACTCGACGAGTTCGGCGAAGCGGCGATCGAAGCAGCCCGACACTCCTGCAGCGGCTGGGTCGTCGTCGAGGAGTTCCTGCAGGGCCGACACTGCTCCGTGGAGCAGTTCGCCGGCAAGGGCAAGGCGGCGCTGACCGTCGTCACCGAACGCGGACTCACCGGGCCGCAGCACATGACCAGCGCCTCGCACACGCTGCCGGCTGAGCTGGCGCCGGACGTCCTCACGCGGCTGGAAAGCATGTGCGCGACCGTGCGCGACGAACTCGACCACACAGACGGTCCGGTGAACATCGATTTCGTGCTGACCGACGACGGCGAGATCTGCTTCGTCGAACTCGGCGCCCGTCTGGGCGGCAACGGCATGCCGATGCTGGTGCGGCACGCGTACGGCGTCAACACAGTGGAAGCGGCCATCCGGCTCGCGGTCGGAGAGCCCGTCGACCTGGAGTCTCACTGGGATCCCCGACATGTCACGCTGCGGATTCTGCAAGCCGATCGCGCCGGGACGCTGCACAGCGTGCGCGGCCTGGACGAGGCGCTTTCCGTGCCGGGAGTCGTCGACATTCAAGTGTTCAAACGGCCCGGCGATCTGGTGGCGCCGTATACCCAGGCCGCTCACAAGCTTGGATACCTGTTGGCGGCCGCGGACAGCAGCGCGGAGCTGGAGACCGCCGTGGATATAGCCATGAAGTCTCTCGACTTCGTCATCTCCGACGACGACTCGCTGGAGGTCGCCGCGTAAGTCCCGAGCTGTGCCGCTGTCCTTCGCGGTCGGCTCCGAGGCGATCGCCCGGCTTGAGTTTCGCGGTCGGTCAGACGCATACGGCGGGTCCACGAGGTATTTCCCCAGCATGAGCGCATCGGTCACCGCGTAGGCGCATGCCGCGCCGCGCCCGCTCGGCGCGTTCGCGACGTCTCCCTTACGCCGAAGGCGGCGTACGGGTTGAATCCCGTGAAGCGTTGCCTTTCGTTTCGAAATTTGTCTGTGAAACGCGTCATATGGGCTGTTTATGTCGCTATCCGACTGGATTATTGGTTTTCATGGGTAATGTGCATACATGGACTTAAATACGTAATTCAGCGTGATTGACCAGTTTCAGTCTGTGGTCAGGGCGTTCGAGTCGCGACGGAGATTCGGGCGCAAGTGTGGACGTTATTCGGGCAGACGGCCTCTTTGCCCGATCGACCGCAGCGGAATGTTTTACGGAATGTATTAGCCGCCGGACGGCGATCGACTGCATGTGGGCGGTCGCCGCCGTTCGGCGTGTGATGGGACCAAGGTGAGAGAATGAGGATTCTTCATGTCCTTGTCGGCCCGGAGCTGGGTTCGGCGGGGAAAGGAATCGCGGAGTATCTAGTCGACGCCGGTCACTTTGTGTACATGCTCGACAGCCGCCCGCTCGGTTCTGAGGAGTGGCGGCGGAGCCTCGGCCATAACTCGTGCGTCGTCGAAGAGGATGCGCTGCCGGAACGACGCGTCGACTATGAAATCGGAGCGGGAGTTTCCAGTCGGTCCTCGGCGCCCGTCCTGGCCGTCGAACTGCGGGCCGCCGAGGCGCGCGCGGAGGTCGACTGCTTCCTTCGGACGTCACAGCACGAAGCTCTCGTCTGCGGAAACGCTCCCGCAGAGGAGTCGGCAGACGCGCTTCGCGCGGCCGTCTCAGCGACCTGCGTCGACGCGCTGATACGTCTGTCTCGCGAAGGCGACGCGTCCCTCAAGCCTCGCTCCAGACCGGAACGTTGCGACGATCTTCCCGAGCTGCTGCGCATGGAGGCCGCCGCCGCGGCGCTTGAGGCGCGCGCGACGTCCATAGAACTGCGAGAAGACCGCTTCGACGTCGCGGAACTGCCCGGCGTCGACGACGGCGGTTCCGAAGAAGTGCTGCGGTACGAACTCGACGCGTACTCGGTTCACTTTAAGGAACGTTTTCTGGAATGGCTCTGCGTATATGTGCAGATGCTGCTCAACGCGAGAAAGAGCGGCGTTTACGGCTACGACTTGCACACCTCTCAGGGCAAGATGCGCAAGCATGTCGAAGCGAGCGGAAATCTGCGTGCTTCTGATCTCGACGCGCGAATCGATTTGCCGGAATATCGACTGTGGGAAAACGCTTTCTACGTCTTCAGCGATGTATTTGAGAACTCGCGAAGCCCTAGGATCGCGGCGCAATACGACGTCGTCGCCGACTCCGAGGACGCGATTCTGACGCTGCGGTACCGCGGCGACGACAATTCTCTCGAAGTCGCGGCGCGCGGCCGCATCCCGTTCCTCGCGGTGCTGCGCGAACACCTGGACTCTTTCTTCGCAAAGCTTCCCCGGTTCGCCGCCGGCGCCGCGGACGTCGACGAACTTCTGGCTCTCCCCGACACCCTGCGCGACCTTGACGCCGAGCTGAACCGCACGCGCACGCCGTACCCCGACGATCAGCCGATCCACCGCCTCATCGAGGAACAGGCGGCGCGGCGCGGCGACGAGATCGCCGTGGTGTGCGGAGACGTCGCGCTGACGTACCGCGAGTTCAACGAGGCGGCCAACAGATTCGCCCGCCAGATGCGGTCGCGATGCGGCGCGCGGCCCGGCGACTTGATCGCCTTGTATTTGGACCGCTCCGAAAACCTGTTGATCGCCGCGACGGCGGCGCTCAAACTCGGCTGCGCCTACGTTCCGCTCGACCTGAATTCCCCGGCCGACAGGACCGCCGGAATCCTGGCCGACAGCGCGCCGAAACTGGTCGTCGGCGACGCCTCCACATCCGCACAGATCGGCGACATCACTTCCGGCACAGCGATTCTCGCCGTCGACGCGGAGAAAGTACGCGAAGAATCGGCACAGCTTCCCGGCGAGAATCTCGACGTGAACGCGGCCGCCGACGACCTCGCGTACGTCATCTACACCTCGGGCACGACCGGAAAACCCAAAGGCGTGGCCGTCGAACACCGCAGTTTCGTCAACATCGCCGCCGACGTCGGCGCATGCGTCGACTTCAAGCCGGGCGAGCGGATGCTCGCGGTGACCACGATCGCCTTCGACATATCCACGCTCGAGATCTTCATGCCGCTGATGCGCGGCGGGACGGTCGTCCTGGCGGGACGAGCCGACCTGCTCGACGCCCGCCGACTGCTCGGCCTTATCGAACAGGGCGTCGGCGTCGTCCAGGCGACCCCGTCGCTGTGGCAGCTCATCGTCCAGAGCCTGGACGGCGGGCGCCTCCCCGTCCGCGCGCTGTGCGGCGGCGAAGCGCTGCCCGCTCCGCTGGCCGCGCGGCTCGCGCGCTCGGTCGAGGAGTGCTGGAACGTATACGGGCCGACCGAGACCACGGTGTGGTCCACCCGATTCCGCGTGACGCCGGACGACCCCAGGCCGCTGATCGGCATGCCGGTCGCCAACACCCGATGTTGTGTGCGCGACGAGAACATGCGACCGCTGCCGACGGGGGTGACCGGAGAGCTCTACATCGGCGGCGCCGGCGTGGCTCGCGGCTACCTCAACCGTCCCGAGCTGACCGCCGAACGTTTCGTCGACGACCCCTTCGGCGACGGACGGCTCTACCGCACCGGCGACCTGGTGCGCCGGCTTCCCGACGGGAACCTGGAATTCCTCGGCCGCAACGACTTCCAGATAAAGCTGCGCGGGCACCGCATCGAGCTCGGCGAGATCGAAAGCGCGCTGAACGCCCACCCCTCGGTGCGTCAGAGCCTCGTCGTCGTCGGCCGGCTTGAGTCCTCTCAATCGGACGAGTCGCGCTTCCTGGCCGGCTACTACGTCGCCGAGACCCCCGTCGACGACGACGAACTGCGAGAGCATCTGGCCTCGCTGGTGCCGGACTACATGCTCCCGGCAGTGCTCGTCGGCCTGGACGGCATGCCGCTCAACGTCAACGGCAAGGTAGACCGCGGCGCGCTGCCAGACCCCGCGCGGCTGCTGTCCCGGGACTACGTCGCGCCGACCACCGCGCTTCAGACCCGCTTGTGCGAAATCTGGGGCCAGGTGCTCGGCGCCTCCGCGCAGGAGGAGCGACGCGTCGGCGTCGCCGACGACTTCTTCGCTTGCGGCGGCAACAGCATCCTCGGCATCAGGCTGGTCAACAAGATCAACAGCGAGCTGGGAAGCAACATCAGGATCCGGGACGTCTTCCGTGAGAAGACCGTCCAGAACCTGGAACCCCTCGTGGCCGGCAGCCTCGGCGACTTCGCCTTCCGGGATTTCGTCGTCGACGGCGTCGACGACGAGCGTCTGCACGAGCCGTTCCCGTTGACCAACGTGCAGCAGACCTACTACCTGGGCCGGCACGACGGCTTCGAACTGAGCAGCGTTTCGACCCATGTGTACAGCGAATTCCTCTACGACGACGTCGACCGCGAACGGCTGGAGACCGCGTTCAACCTGCTCGTGCGGCGGCATCTCGCGCTGCGCACGGTCTTCGCCGACGGGCAGCAGCGATTCCTTCCCGAGGTCCCGCGTTACCGCGTCGCGCTTCGCGAGCTGAACGACCACTCCGAATTGGAGGAGCTGCGCGGCGAGTACTCGCACAAGCTCTACGACCCCGAGCGATACCCGCTGTTCGACGTCGTGCTCAGCCGGCTCGACGGCGTTTTCCGCCTGCACATCAGCTTTGACGCGCTCATCGTCGACATGGGAAGTTTCGACATCCTCTTCGACGAGTGGGCGCGGCTGTACGAAGACCCGAATCTGACTCTCCCCGAACTGGGCGTCAGCTACCGCGACTACGTGCTGCAGTACGAAAAGGTCCGCGACAGTCCGATGCTGACGCAGGCGCAACGGTACTGGGAAGGCAAGGCCGACGATTACGATCTCGAACTCAAACTCCCGCTCAAGACGCGGCCGTCGTCTGTAGACAAGCCGCGGTTCGCGCGCAAGAGCAAAGTCGTCCCCGCCGCGGTGTGGAACGCCTTGAGCGACAAGTGCCGCCGCTACGGCGTCAGTCCGACCGCGCTGGTGCTGGAACTGTTCGGGCGCGTGCTTGGCCGGTGGAGCGGCCAGGACCAGCTGTGTGTGAACCTCACGCTGTTCAACCGGCTCCCGCTGCACCCCGACGTCGACGGAGTCGTCGGCGACTTCACCGTCCTGGAGCTGTTCGACTATCGGCTCGAGCGAGACCTCGGCGTCGCCGACAAGTTGCGCCGGGTCCACGGCGAACTGCTCGAGGACATCGACAACAACCTTTTCGACGGCGTCGACTTCCAACGCCTGCTGAAGGCGCGTCATGGTCTCCCCGCCGACAAGATCGCCGCGCCGGTCGTGCTGACCAGCACGTTGGGCGCCAAGACCAACGCCAGCATGTTCGAACTGGCGCTCAACGACTCCTACCGCGGCGTCGAGTACTCGATCTCGCAGACCCCGCAGGTGTGGCTCGACAACAAGGCCTACGAGACGGACGAAGGCTTCGTCGCCGAGTGGGACTACGTCGAGCAGCTCTTCGACCCCACGGTCGTCGACGCGATGCACGACGACTACTGCCGACTCATCGCGCAGGCCGCGGAACTGGACTGGGACGGCGCGCGGTTCCCGGCGCCGCGAGTCCCCGCCGCCGACCTGGCGATCGTCGAAGCCGCCAACGCACACACGCGTCCGCGAAGCGAACACACCCTGTTCGGCCTGTACGAGAGCCGACTGGACGCCGACGGGCGGGGCGACGCCGTCGCCGTCGTCGACGCGGCCGCCGACGCGTCCTACACATATGACCGACTGCGCCGAGACTCCGCCCGGCTGGCCGCCGCGCTCCTGGACGCCGAGATCGTCCCCGACAAGCCCGAGACCACGGCGATCCTGGCCGAAAAGGGATACCTCCAGGCGGTCGCCGCGCTGGGCGTGATGAAAGCCGGGTCGGCGTACGTGCCGTTGAACGTGGACTGGCCGGGAGCGCGCGTCGCAGAGGTGCTCGAATCGGCCGAGACGGGAGTTCTGTTGGCGTCGCGCGCGCAGCTGGAGCGCGAGGACGTCCGCGCCTTGGAATCCACGTGCCGACTTCTAGCCGTCGAGGACCTCATTGACGGCGGGCGCGAGCGCGAGCTGCCGACCGTCGACCCCGACGACGTGGCCTACGTGATCTTCACGTCCGGGTCGACCGGCAAGCCGAAGGGCGTGACGATCAGTCATCGCGGCGCGGTCAACACGATCCTGGCGGTCAACGAGCGCTTCGGCGTCCGCGAGACGGATCGGGTGCTGGCGCTGTCCGAACTCAGCTTCGACCTGTCGGTGTACGACCTGTTCGGCACGCTGGCCGCAGGCGGGACGATCGTGTTCCCGGCGCAAGAGGAGACCAAAAATCCGGCGCACTGGGCGCGGCTGGTCGAACGCCACGGGGTTTCGGTGTGGAACAGCGTGCCGCAGCTGGCCGGTCTGCTCGTCGACGAGGCCGACGCGGGCGCGCCAAGCCTGGAGTCGTTGCGGGTGTGGATGCTCAGCGGGGACTGGATTCCCACCTCCCTGCCGGACAGGATTCGCGCGCTTACGCCCGCGGCGACGGTCATGGGCTTGGGCGGCGCCACCGAGGGCAGCATCTGGTCGATCTGGCACGAGATCGACCGCGTCGACCCGGTCTGGAGCAGCATCCCCTACGGGCAAGCCATGCCCAACCAGCGCATGTACGTGCTCGACGCCGCCGGCGAACACTGCCCGGCGGGAGTCGCGGGGGAGATCTGCATCGGCGGCGACGGCGTCGCGCGGGGGTACTGGCGCGACCCGCAGCTCACGGCTGAGCGTTATATAGAGCATCCGACGCTGGGACGCCTGTACAAAACCGGCGACCTGGGTCGCTGGTCGCGCGACGGCTGGATCGAGTTCCTCGGCCGCGACGACCACCAGGTCAAACTCAACGGCTACCGCGTCGAACTCGAAGAAATCGCGGTGAAGCTGACGCGGCTGCACGGCGTCGACCGCGCTGTCGCCGCGGTCCAAAAAGGCGACGAACACGACAGGCTCGTCGGATACCTCGTCCCGTCCGCCGACTACACGCCGATCAACGAACCCGCCGATCTGAGCCTCGACAAGCAGGCGTTCCTCATGGACCGGCGCGGCGTGCTCGCCGACGCGACGCCCGAACACGACCTCGACGTCGCCGTCGACCCGGCCGAATACCTGCGCGACAAGAGTTACCGGCGTTTCCTCGACGACGGCGTCGACCCGTCGCTGACGCGAAAACGCTACTTTGAGGCCTCCCGGCCCGCCGCCCCCGCGGCGTTCGCGCCGTCGCGGATCGATCGCCGCGACCTGGCCGCCGTCCTCGCGCCGCTGTCGGCGACGCACCTGCCCGAGCGGGCGCTGCCGAAGTACCGCTACCCGTCAGCCGGCGCGGCCTACCCGGTGCGCACGTTCGTTTCCCTTACCGGCGCCGCAAGCGATCTGAATGCCGGGCACTTCTATTACCACCCGTCGACCCGGCAGCTGTGTTCGCACGGCCTCGAGGCGGTCGCCGCGCAAGACGGGGACCGCCGCGACGAGATCCAGCTGGTCGCTTACCTCCCGGCGGCAGAGCCGCTGTACGGCGAGCGCGCGCGGCGCTTCGCGTTGCTGGAGGCGGGGCACATGCTGGCCCTGCTGACCGCGGCGCTGGAGGCACGCGGCGTGGCATACCAAGCCGACGTCGACGCACGTCGACTCGACGACGACCACGTCGCGCTGTGCCGTGTCGTCCTAGGGGACGGAGACGGCTTCCGGCCCTCCGAACTGGAGCTGTCCTGTTTCCTCAGAGACGCTGACGCCGCGGAGTACCGCGAGCACGGCGGGGCGCGGCGATTCAGTCCCGGCGACCTTCCCGTCTTCGACCGCGTCGACGACGTATACGCGATCCTGCGTCGGGCGCGCTGCCTGCTGGCGCTAGAAGGCGACGGCGACGCCCGCGACACGCTGTCGGCGGGGTTCGTGTTCCAGCGGTTGAGCGAACGGCTGCGCGCCGACGGACTGGGAACCTGCCCGCTGGGGCTGAACGTCACCGCCGAAGGCGTGTACACGCTGGCCGTCGGCGCCGTCGACCAGCGCTCCCGAGAAACCTCGGACAGCCCGGCCGATCCGCCGACCCTGACACAGGCGGTCACCGAGGAACTGGCCCTGGCGCTGCCCGACTACATGCTGCCGAGCGGATACATCGTCTTGGACGCGCTGCCGCTGAGCGCCAACGGAAAGCTGGCCGTCGACCGGCTGCCGCGCGCGGAGTTCGCCGGCGCCCACGTCGCGCCCGCCACCGAGACCGAACTCGCTCTTGCCGGAGTCTGGGCCGACGTGCTCGGCCGTCCTGTAGAGACGATCGGCGCGGCCGACAGCTTCTTCGCCGTGGGCGGCAACTCGCTGGCCGCCATGCGGCTGGTGCGCGTGCTGCAGCGAGATCTCGGGGTCGACTTGAGACTGCGCGACCTGTACCGCAACGACACGATCGCCAAACTCGCCGCACGCGTCGGCGCCGTCGAATCCGACGCCGCCCGCGAGGAGGGAGAGCTGTGAACCCCGAGCTGGAACTGCTGCACGACCTCAAGACGGCCGGCGTCCTCATCTGGAGCAAAGGCGAAGACCGACTCGGCTTCTCCTTTCCGCAGGACTCCGGCTTCCCGCCGGAGTTGAAGCAGCGCATGGCCGACCGCAAGCTGCCGCTGCTGCGCATCCTCGAGCTCAACGGCGTCGACTCCGCCGAGCGCGCCCGCCAGGTCGCGCACTGCAAACTGCCCGACGACGCGCGCGACACGACGATCCATTCCATCCAAAAAGGGATGTACCTGCAAAGCCAGATCGACGAGCTCGGGTTCACGTACACCATCCCGCTGTTCGTCGAGTTGACCGGCGCCGACGCCGACGGCGCCGAACGGGCGGTGCGCGCGCTGCTGCGCACCGAGCCGATCCTGCGGATGCGCCTCGACGAAGACCTCTCCTACGAGGTGGCGCCCGTCGAAGCCTTCGACGTCGCCCGCGTCCGCATTGCCGCATCCGAACTGGACGCGCTGCGCGACGAGCGGGCGCGCACTGCCTTCCCGCTGGCCGGCGGAAACCTCGTCCGACCCGAAATCGTCGAGCTGACCGACTCCTCGACGGTCGTGGTCGGGCTGACGCACCACCACATGCTGTCCGACGCCTACTCGGTCGAGTTGATCGCCGAACGGCTTGCGCGGCTGCACGGCGCGCCCGACGGCGTCGCCGACGACTCGGCGAACTACCTCGACCTCGCCACCTGGCAGCGGGTGGAGACCGCCAAGCCGGAGTACGTCGCCGCGCGCGATCGGCTCGCCTCCGCGCTGGCCAGCGCCGAGAAGCTGAACCTCAAACGCGACTCCGCTCGCGGCGGCGACAATCGCGCCGAAACCCTCGAGTACGAGCTGGAACCGCAGACCCTGCAGGCGCTGTCTGATCTGGCCGGACAACGTCGACTGAGTCTCTACTCGCTGCTGTTCACCGGCCTCTACCAGACCCTGAGCGGCTTCGCCGGCGGGCAGAGCGGCTTCGCCGTGGGCGTGACGGTCGCCAACCGCCCGCCCGCCTTCCAGTCGGCGGTCGGCCCGTTCGTCAACACGTTGCCGCTCATCCCCGAGTTCCTCGGCGGCGACAGCTTCCTCGACAACGCGCGGCGAGTCAACGACGCGGTCGTCGACCTCAACCAGCACCATCAGCTCAACGTGGACATGCTCGCCGACGCCGTCCCGGGCGGGGCGTCGGGTCTGGCAGACGCGCTGCAGGTGCTGTTCACCATGCACAACTTCGCGCCCGTCGCGGCCGCGGAGTCCTCTGTCGGCAGCCGCGCGCTGCCCTACCGCGACCTGGCCGAGAAGTTCGGCGTCTCCGTCATCGCCAAAGTCGACGGCGACCGGCTGCGCCTGACCGTCACCTACGCCGAGGCCCGCTTCGAACGCGACTACGTGCGGGCGCTGCTCGACTCCTACCTCGCAGTGCTGCGCACGGCCGCGGCCGCCCCCGAGGAGATCTGCGACCGCATCGACCTGACGACCCCCGAAGACCTGCGGCGCATCGCCGCGCACAACGACACCGCGTACGACCACGGCGAGGCGCGCACCGCCGTGGACATGTTCGAACGCCAGGCGCGAAAGACCCCGGACGCCGTCGCCGTGGTGTACCGCGACCGGAAGCTGACCTACTGCGAGCTCAACGCGCGCGCCAACCAACTGGCTCACCTGCTGGCACGGCGTCACGACGTGACGGCCGGAAAGCTGGTGTGCCTGCTGCTCGACCGCAGCGAGCACATGCTGATCTCGGTGCTGGGCGTGATGAAGGCCGGCGGCGCCTACGTGCCCGTCGACCCCGAATCACCGCACGGGCGGATCCGCTTCATCCTCTCCGACGCCGACAGTCCGGTGCTGCTGACCGAGGCGGACCGCGCCGCCGACCTGGCCGACGCCGCGCTTCCCGCGCCCGTGCTGTGCGTCGACGCCGACGACGAACTGGAGAGTCAGAGCGACGACGACCCCGGCGTGCCGCTGCAGCCCGGCGACCTCGCCTACGTCATCTACACCTCCGGCACCACCGGCAAACCAAAGGGCGTCCTGTGCGAACACGGCGGCCTCGTCAACCGAATACAGTGGATGAACCGGGCGTTCCCGCTGCGGCCTGAAGACAAGGTGCTGCAGAAGACGCCGTACGTCTTCGACGTGTCGGTGTGGGAGCTGCTGTGGGCCAACTGGTTCGGCGCGACCATTGTGTTCGCCGAACCGGACGACCACAAGGACCCCCAGGCGCTGACGTCGCTGATCGCACGCGAAGGCGTCAGCGTCATGCACTTCGTGCCGTCGATGTTCGGCGTCTTCCTCGAGGCCGTCGAAGCCGACGTCGGCGCGAACGCGGCGGCGCCGGCCAGTCTGCGCTACATCTTCTGCAGCGGCGAAGAGCTCAAGCTCGCACAGGTGCGCGCCGCGCACGCGCTGCTGCCGTCTGCGCGGCTGCACAACCTCTACGGCCCCACCGAGGCGTCCATCGACGTGCTGCACCACCCGTGCGTCGACCCGGCGATCGACGCGGTGCACATCGGAAAGCCCATCGACAACACCCAGGTCTACGTGCTCAACGCCGCCGGCAGGCAGCTGCCCGCCTACGCGATCGGCGAGCTGTACCTGGGCGGCGCCGGCCTGGCGCGCGGCTACCTCAACCGACCCGAACTGACCGCCGAACGTTTCGTCGACAACCCCTTCGGCGACGGACGCCTCTACCGCACCGGCGACCTCGCGCGCCGGCTGCCCGACGGGAACGTCGAGTTCCTGGGTCGCAACGACTTCCAGGTCAAAATCCACGGCTACCGCATCGAACTCGGCGAGATCGAGGCGGCCATGACGCGCCTGCCCGGCGTCAAACAGGCCGTCGCCGTCGTCACGCAGCCCGACCCGCGCAGCCCCGAACACAAACATCTGACCGGCTACTACGTCGCCGACGCCCCGCTCGACGAAGCCGACCTGACGCGCCGCCTGCACTCCGCCCTGCCGTCCTACATGGTCCCCGCGGTCCTGGTTCACCTGATGGCGCTGCCGACGACCGTCAACGGCAAACTCGACCGCAAGGCGCTGCCCCAACCCGACTCGCTGGGCCACACCGAGCACGTCGCCCCCCGCACGCCGCTGCAGACGCGCCTGCGCGACCTGTGGGCCGAGGCGCTGGGCATGCGCCCCGACGACTTGGGCGTCCGCGACGACGTGACTCGGCTGGGCATGGACAGCATCGTCGCCATTCGACTGACCAGCAGGCTGCGACAACAGCTCGGCCTCGCCGTCGGAGTGCGAGACGTGTTCTCGCTGCCGACCGTCGAGCTGTTCGCCGACTTCGCGGAGAGCCGCGAGGCCGCCGCACGCGTCGAAACCCGAGCCGAACAGGGCAGGCTCGACGGCGAACTGGAGCTGCTGCCCATCCAGTCGTGGTTCTTCGCGCAGGACTTTTCGCGCCCCGAGCACTGGAACCAGGCGTTCTCGGTGCGCACCCCCGAGCTGGAGCTGCCGCGTCTGGAGACGGCGTTGCGGGCCCTTGTGGAGCGGCACGACGCGTTCCGGCTGCGCTTCGGCGAAGAACCCAGGCAGCGCTACGACCCGAGCGCGCCGTTCGGCGGCCTCAACGTCCTCGACGTGCGCGGCCTGCCCGGCGCCGAGGGCGACGCCGAATTCGATCGGGCGCTGCATCAGACCCTGACCGGGTGGCAACGCGGATTCGACCTGGAACACGGACCTGTCTACGCCGTCGGGTACCTGCACGGGTTCGCCGACGGCAGCGCACGAGTGTTCTTCGCGCTGCACCACCTGACCGTCGACGTCGTCAGCTGGCGAATCCTCGCCGACGATCTGCGCAACCTCTACGAGGGACGCGAACTGGGCGACAAAACCTCCAGCTTCCGACAGTGGACGCGGACCGTCGCGCAGTACGCGGACGACCACACCGACCAGCGCGCGCACTGGGACGAACTGCTCGCCGACTTCAACCCGGAAGGCGCGGGCTGGAGCGACCGCGGCGCCGCGCACGCCGAACGCTTCACGTTGAGCGAAGCCGACACAGGCGCCCTGCTGGGGCCGGCGCACTCGGCTTACCGCACCGGCGTCGACGACCTGCTGCTGACCGCGCTGGGCCGCGCGCTGCACGCCGTCAGGGGCGGACGCGTCCACCATGTCCTCCTCGAGGGCCACGGACGCGAGGACCTCGATCCCGGCGTCGACGTCGCCGGGACCGTCGGCTGGTTCACCACCCTGTACCCGGCGCGGCTGCCGGTGGGCGACGACGTCGGCGAGTCGGTATGCGGCGTCAAAGAGAGCCTGCGCTCCACACTCGACAAGGGTGTCGGCTTCGGTCCGCTCGTCGGCTACCGCGACCGCGCGCTTCCCCGTGTCTGGTTCAACTACCTCGGACAGCTCGACGCCGACGCCGCCGGCGACGACTGGCGCGTCGTCATGGAAGACGCCGGAGAAACCGTCCCGGCCCGCAACGTCTCCGACGCGCTGCTGTCGGTCTTCGCCTACGTCGCCGACGGCAGGCTCGCCGTGCGCGTGGACAGCCGGCTGGACGCCGAGACCACGCGGGTCCTCGCCGCGG
>JBOGDN010000539.1:0-2338 GCA_050742995.1 Stackebrandtia sp.
GCCGACGCTGTGGCGTTCGTCTGCGGGCCCACCGGATTCGTCGAGACCGTTGCCGACCTCCTCGTCGACCGCGGCCACGATCCCGCGAACATCCGCACGGAACGCTTCGGACCCACCGGAGGCTGACCATGTCGACCACCAACGCCGGAGCCGACACCCCGTGGCTGGACGGCAACGCTCTCGCCGGACCGCTTGGCGAGGTCATCGGGACCGACCTCACCGTCGCCGAGCTCACCTGCGCCGGCTGCCGGACGACCCGCCCGCTCGCCATGATGCACGTGTTCGACCGCGCCCCCGGCCTCGTCGCCCGATGCCCCGCCTGCGACGACGTTGTCATGCGCGTCGTGCGCACGGCCGACCGTGTCCTGATCGACCTGCGTGGATCGCTCGTCCTCGGCCTCCCAGCGTCGACCGCATGATCCGACAGGACCCGCAATCGCCATCCGACTCGACCGAGCACACCCGAGCCAATGGCCCGACAACAGATCCAGGAGACGACATGGCGGGCGACGCCGACGACATGATCACCTTGACCAGCGCCGAGCAAGACTTGGGCAGCTCGAACCCGTCGGAAGCCACCGCGCCCGACCCGGAAGACCTCGTCATCACCGACAACAGCGAGCTCGGCGTCTACGAGGCCACGATCGGAGGGCGAACAGCCGCCGGACTCGTCTACAACACAGTAGGCAACCGCGTCACACTGTTGGCCACATCCGTGCTCCCCGAGTTCCGAGGGAAGGGAATCGCTGCCAGACTCACGGGCGCCGTCCTCGACGAGCTGCGCACGCAAGGCAAGACCGCCACCATCACCTGTCCGTTCGCGGCAGCATTCGTCAACGCTCACCCGGAATACGCCGACGTCCTCGACCCGGCATTCCCCGGGCCGCACACGGCCAGGCACTGACACTGAACACGCGTCGTCGCATCTGAACGCGTGCCGACCACTGCGAAGGTTCAGGCCACCAACGGCGCGGTACAGCGCGTGAAGGCCACGTTCTGCGAGTACAGCAGGTCCAGAATCCGTTCTTCGAGGCGCTCACGATCGAGGCAGCGCCTGGGCGGTCGACCGTCCCCTTCCGATGACGCGCGTCCGCTACCGCGCCGGCCACGGCAGGCGAGTGCGTCCCCGCGGATTCGGTAGAGGCGCAGCAACTCCTGCAAGCACGAGAGCTCGCATGCCGCCCGGCGACGTACCGAGTCGGCGTTCGGGTCGTACGCGATCGCCCCAGACCGGCGTCCAGAACGAGCGCGGACCCCGCGGTGGCCACGAAGACGAGGTTCGACGCTTCCTGACGCTCGGTCTGTCGGACTACCTGTCATTCGGCAGCCGCAGCGCCGTGACCAGCGCCTTTGCGAAGCCGGCGGACGGCACAGGCCGCGGCCTAGCATGATGTTCTGTGAAGTCTGAGGTCGCTGAGTGGCCACCGATAGGCCGCTGACCAGGACTTTCGCGATCAGAGCCCCCGTAGCTCAGGGGATAGAGCGTCGGTTTCCTAAACCGTGCGTCGCAGGTTCGAATCCTGCCGGGGGCGCTGCAAAGTAGCAGTTCAGAGGCAGTTTCTATAGCCGGCTGGTTGGCTTGGGCGGGCCAGTTGCCCATCCAACTCGCTACTCTTGCCCATCCGATCGCGGTACCGTCTCGGTCGTGGCAGGATCGATCCGCCAGCGGGGGAAGCAGTCGTGGGAGATCCGCGCCTTCGCCGGCAAGGACGCGGAGACGGGCAAGAAGCGCTACGTCACCCGCACGGTGCGCGGCGACCGGCGGGAGGCCGAGGTTGCGCTCGGTCGGCTACTCGGCGAGATCGACGACGGCCAGCACGCAGTCCGGGCCGGCACCGTCGGCGAGCTGTGCGAGCGCTGGTACTCGCATGCCGCGCCGGATCTCTCTCCCGCTGTCGCCGCTGAGTACCGCCGGCTGCTCGACCGGCGGATCCTCCCCCGTTGGGCCGACGTGCCGCTGCGCCGGCTGCGGACTGCCGACCTCGACCAGTGGTACTCGGAGCTGCGCCGCTCCGGTGCCGCCGGGGGCAAGCCGCTGGCGCCGAACACGGTGATGCGGGCGCACGCCGTCCTGCGGCGCGCGCTCGCCCAGGGCGTGAAGTGGGGCTGGCTGACCCTGAACCCGGCGGCGAACGCCTCGCCCCCTCGCTCGAAGAAGCAGCACCTAGAGCTGCCGGACCCGGCCGACGTCGCCCGGCTGATCGACGCGGCGGCGAAGGTGAACCCGTCGCTCCCCGCCTACTTCCGCTTGGCGGCGGCCACCGGCGCGCGCCGAGGCGAGCTGTGCGAGCTCCGGTGGAAGCACATCGACGTCGACAAGCGCCGCGTGACGATCGCC
>JBOGDN010000540.1:0-10683 GCA_050742995.1 Stackebrandtia sp.
GTCCCAGGCCGCGCGCGGCGGCCGCGACCCCCACCACGGTTTGAGGCGCCCGCCCACGTCGAAGGTGAGGTTGCCGTAGGGCTGCGTGTAGTAGGCGACGACCAGCCGCGAGACCTTGCCGTCGGCGGCGTCCAGAAGCCGCTGGTCGGCGGCGTCGACGTCGTCGGCGCGGAAGCGGCCGACGCGGACGGTTCGGGCGACGCCGCGGCATTCGATCCGCGCGAACACGTCCCACAGCCCGTCGGGCAGCACGGCGCCCGAGGCGGCCGTGCCCGGATCGATCTCGACGCGCCAGCGCGTCGAGGCGGCGTCGCCCTCGGTGCGGGCGGCGACGAGGTGCTCGGCTGCGGAGTCGCGCTCGCGCAGCACGACGAGGACCCGGGCCGCCGAGTTGTCGAGACGGTCGACGCCGAGGACGCCGCGCAAGACGAACCGGCCGTCGCGCCAGCGCGCCTCGTCGATCCTGTGGTTCACCGGCAACTCGGCGGTGACGTCGAACAGGGCGTCGGGCAGCTCCGCCTTCGGCTCGCGGAATCCAGGGTAGGCGGCGAGCACCCGTCCCGACTCGATCGCGAGGTCGGGCAGGTCGCCGTCCAGAGTGAACCGGATCAACCGCAGCGCCTCGTCGGGGCGTCCGCGGCGGATCAGCTCCAGCCGCAGCCGGTCGGCCGCCGGCAGCGAATCGGCGACGGCCGGCGAGCACCAGGCGTCGACAAGCTCGCGGAACCCCTCGAACGCCGCCTGCCGCGCCCGCGGGTCGGTCTCGCGGTCGAGGTGCTCCAGGAATTCCCGCTGGTCGCTTTGGAAGTGACGCCGCAACAGCTGGTCGCGTCGCGGACCGGCTTCGACCTCGGCGGCCAGCAGGGCGAACACCGCGCGCAGGAAGGGCAGACGGCGCACGGCGCCGCCGGGGCGCCGGGTGTTGTTCAAGCCGTCGTCGCGCAGCCGGGCGTAGTAGCAGTCGTAGCCGGCCACGACCGAGATGACGCGGGCTCGCAGGTACGCCAGGGCGACGAAGGGCTGATCCTGGCCGATCGGCAGGTCGACGGGGAAGCGCAGTCGGTTCCGGCGCAGGAAGTCGCGCCGGAACAGCTTCAGCGGGTTGAGCGCCCAGTAGACGCGGGAGTCGAACACGTCCGTCCTGGGCTGGTCGCATTCGAACATCGACTTGGGAACCACGCGTCCGCCCGCCCCGACCATTTTGCCGAGCACGATGTCGGCGCCGTTGGCTTCGGCGGCCGAAAGCATGCGCTCCAGCGCCTCCTCGCCGAGCCAGTCGTCGGCGTCGAGAAAGAAGACGTAGCGCCCGCGCGCCAACTTCATCCCGCGGTTGCGGGGCGCGGCCGGGCCGCCGGAGTTCTCCTGACGCACCACGCGCATGGCGGGATGCCGCGCCGCCAGCCGGTCCAGCTCGGCGCCGGTGCCGTCGGCGGAGCCGTCGTCGACGACGATCAGCTCAAGCCGCCGCGCGCCAAGCGACTGCCCGAGCACGGACTCGACGCACTGGGTGAGGTAGGGCATGGCGTTGTATGCGCCGACGACGACGCTGACATCGGGAGCGGACATAGGGCTTTCGGGCCGTGGATCGGGATCTCCACATTACAGTCGTCCAGGTCCGGCGCCCCACGCCGGCGAAGCGTGTTGCGCTAGGTTGGACGCGCTCCGCCCCGGCACGGTTGAGCCTGGACGGCGCGACAAACGAAGGGTATGGGCCCGATGATCCAGCGCAGCCTGCGTCTGAGAGTGATCCTGCCGCTTACCGCGGGGGTCGCGGCGTTGTGCGCGGCGATGTTCCTGGTCTTCGGCCACGCCGGTTTGACCGCGTCCCTTGCCAGCGTGCAGGTGGCGACGATCTTGCTGATTCTGCTGCTGGCGCGGGCGGTTCGCAAGCGCGAGCGCGCCGACAGGCAGCAAACGGCCAAGCGGGACTCGCTGTTGTTCACGGAGCTGCGGGAGGGGCTGAAGCGCGTCGAGTCGCAGCACGCGGCGATGACGTCGGCGCTCGGCAAGCAGCAGAAGGCCGAGGAGAAGAACGCCGCGGCGGTGAAGAAGGAGCTGGCGGCGGCGCGAGCCCAGATGGAGCGTCTCGTCGAGCGCGACAAGCAGGCCGTCACGCAGGCCGCTGAGCGCGAGAAGAAAGCCGTCGAGCGGTTCAAGCGGCAGCGCGAGACCGCCGACAAGCAGCTGCGCAACGGCCTGGCGAAGACGTTTTCACAAGTGGACGCCTTGACGGCGCTGTACTACGACCTCAAGCCGCGCCAGGCGCTGCCGGCGACGGCCGGCTGGGCGGCTTCGCCGGACCTGCTGCGGTTTCTGTACGACACAGTCCGCGGCGAGGGCCGTTCGCGCGTAGTCGAATGCGGCAGCGGCGTCAGCACGCTGATCGTGGCCTACGCGCTGAAGGAGCTGGGCGGCGGCAAGATCGTCGCGCTTGAACATCTGGACCAGTTCGCCGAGCAGACGCGGCGGGCGATCGCCGACCACGGGCTGAGCGAGTTCGCCGAGGTGCGGCACGCGCCGCTGAAGGACGTGACCCTGGACGGCGAGGACTGGCCCTGGTACGACACGGCCGAGATTCCAGAAGGACCGTTCGATTTGATCATTGTGGACGGACCACCGGCCGGAACGCGCGCGCACGCGCGGTTCCCGGCGACGCCGGTGCTTTACGAGCGGCTGGCGGCCGAGGGAATGGTCGTCCTCGACGACCACAACCGGGACGAGGAGCAGGAGATCGGCGAGCGCTGGACGAAGCGCCACCCCGACCTGGCGCCGCAGCGCCTCAAACACGAAAAAGGCACCCTGATCCTGCGCCGCCACGCCGCGGTTTGAGGCTGTCAGTCGAAGACGTCGTCCAGCGACTCGGCGTTGACCGCCTTGAGCAGCACCGTCGAATCGGTGCGCAGTTCGACCGGCAGCGGGTCGGCGGCGTTGTTGAGCGTGACCTCGGCGGTGGCGTACGACCAGCCGACGCCGTCGGGGAGCAGCCGCAGCAGGTCTACGGCCAGCGTCGGCCGATGCTCGAACAACGCCGCCGTCAGTTCGTGTTCGCGGGAAGGCGCGACGCGCACGCTGCCGTATGTATTCGCCTTGTCGCTCTTTGGACTCGAGGCGTCAAGAACGCTGGGTGACGGCGGTCCAGTCGGCGGGTGGGGCGAGGCCGGGTTCGGGTTGGCGGGCGATGTAGAGCTTTCCGTCGACTCCCATCGCGGCGACGGCCAGGCGGCCTTCGCCGTCGAGGGTCAGGGAGGGGAGGTTGGCGGCCAGGGGGCCGCCGCCGGTCCAGGAGGGGGTGTCGCCGGAGGCGGGGTCCCATATGGCGGTGCTGATTCCGCCGGAGGCGTCGCGTACCGCAAGAGCGACCTGCCCGTCCCATTCGGCGGGTGCGAGCGCGGCTACGGCTTCGGCGCCTCCGGGCTCGCCGAGGACCAGGGGCTCGGCGTCCCACTCTCCGTCGGGGTCGGCGAGATAGGCGAGGATCGCGGCACGGGCGCGAGAGTCGGCGTCGGAGGAGCGCACGAAGAGGGCGAGGCGGTCGTCGGGCAGCCGCAGCGCGGTGGGAGGGCTGGTGGGAGCGTCCATGGGGAGGACTTCGTACCTCCACCGGTCTTCGAGCTGCCACCAGCGGCCGACGCCCTCAGCGTGGGCGGCGTAGAACTCGACGCCTCCGGATTCGAGCACGACCGCGGAAACGCCGTCTTGGATCAGCCCGCCCTTGCGGTTGCGCCATCCCACCCATTCGCCGTCGGGGTCGCGGGTGAGGATCGCCAGTTCGCGACTGAAGTTGCGCAGCCCCACATGCAGGTTCCCGGCCGCGTCGAAAACCGCCGTGGGCTTGCCCATGCCGCGCTCGCTCACGCTGCTGCCCTCGCCGCGGGGGTTGCCGAGGCGCTCCCATTTCGGGCCGTCTCCCAGAACCTCGGACACTGTCAGCTCGCGAATCTGATCGTGGTCCTTGTAGTGCTCGCCCATGTAGGTGGCTAGCTTCGTCTCGACGCCGAACATGAGCACCCGGTCGTCGCCGTCGGGCAGCAGGCAGGTGTGCGGCAGCAGCGGCGGACTGTCCAGGTCGACGCGGCGCCACGTGTCTTCGCCGGGCGTTTCGTCGAAGCGCTGTGCGCGGAAACCGCCGACGACGAACGCCGACAGCCGCCCGTCGGCGTTCGCTCGCAGCCAGTCGGTTCCGCCGGGGTAGCGCATCGTGGTGCTGGCGCCGAATTCGCCGCCGGTGCCTTCGGTGTAGACGTGCTTGTCTCCGCAGCCGGCGAAGTCGCCGCAGTCGTCCCCGCTGAGCGTGGAGAACACGTCCAGATAGCGGCCCTTCAGCAGCTGCTCGTCCGGGCCGAGATTGCGGGGCCAGCGCCGGTTGTAGTAGCCGCGGTACGCCTGTATCTGCGGCAGCCGGTCTTCGGGAAGCTCCGACGACCAGCGCTGCAGCGCCTCCCAGGCGAACAGCGCCGACGCGGTGTGGTCGATGTGGTCGGACAAGCCCTTCTGGTCGGCGCCTTGCGGGTTGGCCTTGTTGTGCACCTGCTGGTCGGGGTCGGGGTCGAGAGTGCGGACCATCGTGGGCTGGAAGACGTCGAGCAGCTCCGCGATGTTGCCGACCAGCGATTCGCGTGTGTACGGCTCGGTGTCGGACAGGGTCGAGTCGACGGCGGTCAGCACCATCTGGGTGTCGGATTTGAATCTCCACAGGTCCGCCAGGCGACGGCGGCGGGAGCCGGTCATCTTCGACGAGTCGACCCACAGGCTGAAAAAGACCAGGTGCACATGCGGCGCGTCGGCGAGCGTGTTCAGCTCCACGTCGGGCCCCGACTTCATCTCCAGGGCCTGGATCCGCCACTCGGCCTCGGTGTCGCCGAGAGCCATGTCGGCGTAGGCGCGACGCAGCCCCGTGCGCCGCGCTCCGGCGTACCCGGCGTAGTCGACGTGGGTGTCGTCGGGGCCGTTGCGCCCGTCGGCCTCGCCCGTGGTCAGACACATGTTGACCACGGGATGTCCAGACTGGATGGCCTGCACGATCGCCGGGTTGAAAAAATACAGATCGTCGTCGGGGTGAGCGATGATCTGCAGCTGGGTGTCCGGTGCGGTGGTGGGGACGGTCGCCTCGACTTCGCCGGGACGCAGCACCCATCCGGCCAGCGCTCCGGCGCCGACAACGGCCGACGAGGTCAACAGGACACGCCGCGTCGGCCGAGGCGACGTGCCGTCATGAGCGGGAGGCACCCGAGGATTGTACTGGGCATTTGCGGTTCGCTTTCGGCGACGGTGCGGGGCCCGGCGTGACTTCCGCGACCGGGTCGAGGTGGGCGGCACGACGGTGGCCTATAAATGGGGGGTGTCAAAGTCGACCTCTGAAGCCGCGCCTCCCGCAACGCGGACCGGCTGGCCAGCCGCGGTGCACTGCGCCATCCTGCTCGCCGTCGTCGCCGCCGTGGCGTATCTCGTCGACTGGTCGCAGTTCGAGCGGGTCCTCACCGACAAGAAGACGCTGTCGGATCTGTTCCCGCCGTTCCTGGTCGCCTTCGTCAACACCGGCGTCTACACGGTGCTGGCCGTGCTGGCCGGAGGCGTGTTCTCCGCGGCGCTGATCGCGATGCTTGAGTCCGCGTTCGCCCCTTACCGGTGGCTGGCGCGCGCCTACCTGCGCGTCGTGGGCGCGCTGCCGCCGCTGTTCGTCCTGCTGCTCGTCATATACGGCGTGCCGGCGGCGTTCGGCGACAGCCTCCCCGGCACGGACCTGGCGGGCCCGTACGTGGAGGTCACGATCGCGCTGGGATCCGTGGCCGCGGTGTACCTGACTCCCGTGCTGCGCGCCGAGCTGCCTTCGCGGGACGACGCGCCGGGCGCGCGATTGACCGCGCGCCTGCGGACGGCGTCACGCCGGGCGCGCCCGGCGGTGATCGAACGGGTCGCCCAGCTGGCAAAGGATTCCGCGCTGGCCTACGTCCTGCACGTCAGCTTCCTGACCATCGAGCTGTCCCGGATGGCGCGAGAGTCCGCGGTCGAGACGTCCAGCGTCGTGCCGCTGCTGATCGCCGCCATGGCGTATCTGGCGGTCGTGTGGCCGCTGCAGCGGTGGGCGCGTCGCAGCGCGACGAGGTCGGACGCGGCGCCTGCCAAAGAGCCCCACGCCGCTTGACGGCGGCGTCACTGGTCGTACAGGTAGAACTCCTTGAACAGCAATTCGCCTGCGACCACGTCGACGTCGTAGCGCACGGCCGGCCAGTCGGGGTGCTGTATCTCGAATTCGTGGTCGCCCGTGGCCGTGGTGAACAGCGAGTAGAAGCCGTCGCGCAGCGCCGCGTCGTCCGGGGTGGCGCGCGAGACGGACGTGACGCCGGTGACCGTGTCTTCCACGACGGCGTCGTCGACGGCGTATGCGACGTGCGGCTGTTCGTCGGCGAGAACGTGGCCGATCACCATGCCGCCGTCCACGGCGTCGCACCCGCGGCCGTCGGCGGAGGTCCGGTAGCCGGGGGCCTTGCAGTTTTCGCCGGACAGCGGCAGTTCGCTGCTGGCGTCGACGTCGCCGCCTGTCACCGACACCTCCATCTCGGCGGCCTGGTAGCCGGCGTACAGCGACTCGACGACGACCGTGTAATCGCCCTCGGGCACGACTTCGGAGAAATAGCCGGTGGCCGGGTCGGTGAAGATCGGGTCGTCGATCCCCTCGAAGCTCAACTTGGCGTACAACGGCCAGCCGTGCGCGTCGCCGTCGCTGATCATCCCGGTGACCTGCCATTCCGCCATGAGCGTCGGGGTCGGTTCGCCGTCTGGGGCCGCGGAGGCGATCTGCGGCGCGGCCAGGATCGAGACGGCGGCGGCCGTCGCAAGGCAGAGCTTCCATCGAGGGGTGGTTATGGACATGACGGCCCTCCAAGATGTCGCGTGACAGGCATGCCCGGCCCGTAAAAGTCACTAAAGAAGGGACGCGTGAACACGGCCTCCGGTTCGGTCACGACGGCGAAAACTTTCGCGGTCGCAAAGGGGCCGCCGGACTGGGCGCGTCTTACTCGCCCGGTACGGCGGCCCTTCAACGTCGGGTCGAGAGACGTCGCCGCGGCGTCACTTGTGGGTCATCCAGAAGTCCTGCCCCACCACCTCGTCGGCGATCACCTCGATGTCGGCGCTTTCGGTCTCCCACTCCTCGTGCCGCACCTCGAACTCGTGCGTGCCCGTGACCGGGGTGAACATCGTATAAATGGCGCGGCCGAAATTCGAGTCGTACCGCGACTGGACCGCGACTTTCGAGACGGCGTCTTCCACAGTCGCGTGGGGGATGGGCCATTCGGGATCCACGTCGTCGGTGACGAATCCGACGACCATGCCACCCTCCACGGCTTCGCATTCGCCGTCGTCCCCGGTCTGATAGCCGGGCGCCTTGCAGTTTTCCTCGGACAGCGGCAGCTCGAAGCCGAACGTGACGTCGTCGCCGTGGACCGTCATCTCTGTTTCGAGGGCCTGGTAGCCGGCGTACAGCGACTCGACGACGACCGCGTGGCGGCCTTCGGGGACCTGTTCGCGGAACTCGCCGCGCAGGTTGGTGACGATCGGGTCTTCGATCCCTTCGACGCTGAGCGTGGCGTACAGCGGCCAGCCGTGCGAGGCGCCGTCGTGGACCGTGCCGCTCACCCACGGCGCGTCGGCTTCGGACTCGGTGTCGGCGAACGCCAGCTGCGACGCCCCGAAAAGCGTTGCGGCCGCCGCGATCACGGCCGCGACGACGCGGGCTCGGCGTCGCGAAAGGTTTTTGGACATGCGTCCCTCCACAATATGATGTGCGATTGGCATGCCTGAGCCCGCGATCGGCATGTGACAAAGGGACGTACGCCGACGGCCTCCGGTTCGTCCCGGCGAGGTGAATTTTCTCGCCGCACTTCGGAGCGCTTCGGCTGTTCCGCGTCACCAGCCGGTGGCGGCCTTGAGCTTTTTCTCGAGCATCGGGGCCATGGTCCGCACGTAAGTGTCGGTGATGTGCGCCGAGTCCAGGTAGACGGTGACGTTGCCGGTCACCGTCTGGCACATCCCGTCCGGGCAGACGTATTCGGTCATGTCGATGAAGGTGGCGTTGTCGGGCGGGTTTTCGAGCTCGAGCGCCGGGTAGACGTCGGCCTGGCTTCCCGAGGCCTCGGCGACGCAGTTCTCGGCGCCCTCGCGGGCGACGCACTCCGGGCCGTCGAACGGCAGCACCGGCAGGTCCCGGACGCCGACGACGTCGACGCCGAGCGCGTCAAGCTGCTCCCAGCGCTCGAGGTACCCGGAGGGGACCTTCTCGCCGTCCTCCCTGGTGGCGTAGGTCGAGGAGGTGAACACCACGTCTGGCCGCCGTTCGGTCAGCTCGTCCAGGGCGTTCTCTCGCCACTCGATGCACGACTCGTACACCTCGCCGGCGCGGCGCGGCGTGCCGGTGTCGAAGCGGCAGGCGCTCTTGGTGATGTTGATCATGTGCCAGTCGTTGGCCTCGGCGACGGCGCGGACGGCGGCGAACCAGTGCTCGGTGCGGGAGGCGCCCACCACCGCGATGGTGTGCTCGCTGTCGAGGTCGCCGAACTCGCAGACCTTGGCCTCGGTGTCGGAGAGGCTGGCTTCGCAGCGGAAGCCGTCGACCGTCGCGTACGTCTCGGGCTGGTCCTCGTGCGCGTCGGCGGGATCCGGGAACGGCGGCAGGTCCGGCAGATCGGCGGCCAGCTGCGGATCGTCGAGCACGGCCGCGCCCGGGTATTCGGTGTTGTCGGAGGCGGCCTCTTCCAGCTCGTCGGCCTGGCGGTTGAGGACCGCCGACCACGTCAACGTGGCAAGCAGCACCGGGACCAGGAAGCCCGCGCCGACGAGAACCAGCCGGCGCGGCCGCACCCGAGCGAACCGGATGCTGCGGTCCTCCACCAGCTCCTTCGTGGCCGCGGCGAGGGCGATGGACACGGCCATGATGCCGAGCCCCTCCAACACCGAGGCCGTTTCCTGCCGAGTGGCTTCCAGGTAGAAGACCAGGATCGGCCAGTGCCACAGGTAAAGCGGGTAGCCGATGTCCCCGATGTAGCTGATCGGACGCCAGGACAGGACGCGGTCGGCGCCGATGCGGCTTTCGGTGCTTCCAGCGAGCACGAACAGCACCGCCGCGGCGACCGGCCACAGCGCGACGTAGCCGGGGAACATGCCGCCGACGTTGAGCAGCGCGCCGCAGGAGACCAGGCCGGCAAGGCCGGTCCACCCCAGCACGATGCGCAGGCGGCGCGGCAGCTTGATCCACGGAAGCGCCAGCGCAAGCATCGCGCCGACGGCGAACTCCCACAGCCGCGCGCCGGTGTCGAAGTACGCCCAGGTCTGGGCCGCGGCGGTGATGTACACCGAGTACGAAAGCGAGACCGCGAACACTGCGGCGGTTCCGGCGAAGATGGAGCCGCGCAGGCCGAGGCGGGTGCGCCTGCCCAGGAAGACCGCGGCGGTGACCATCAGGGCCCACAGCACGTAGAACTGGCCCTGGATGCTCAGCGACCAGAAGTGCTGCAGCGGGCTGGCGCCTCCCTGCGCCAGGTAGTCCACGGCGCTGAAGGACAGCTGCCAGTTTTCGTAGTACAGGGCCGAGGCCACGACCTCGGCGATGACGTCGCGCCAGCGGGTGTCCGGCAGGATGAAGAACGCGCCCGCCAGGATCGCCAGCAGCACCAGCCCGGCGGCCGGCGCCAGCCGGCTCAGCAGGCGGCTGAAGAACGCCCCGAACCGGACCCGTCCCTCCCTTTCGACCATGCGCAGCAGTGAGCCGGTGATGAAGAACCCGGTAAGCAGCAGGAAGATGTCCACGCCGCCGGAGACGCGGTTGAACCAGATGTGGTAGACGGCGACGAGCAGCACCGATATGGCGCGCAGGCCCTGGATCTCGGGGCGGAAGCCGTCGGCCTTCTTGGCCGGCTTTACGTCGGTGCGTCCCGGGCGCGCTTCGTCGGCGGCGGGACGCGATGGAGCGGGTGTGGAAGACACGGACAAGGCGGCGACAATCACGCGGAGGTAATAGGACTACAGCGCTGAACTCTCCTCCGGAACCCGTCGAGCGTTGTCTGGGAGGCTCGCGCAGAAGTCGAGAATAGCCGTTCGCGCCAAGCGGACGTGGCACGGGTGAGAGCGTTCACGCTTCGGCGGCGGGATGTTCATGCGGCGCGGTCCCGTTCCGGGACGGGACCGCGTGCACGTTATGACGCGGGCGAGCCGGCGACGGTTTCCGGTGATTTGTCGTGTTATGCGATTGTTATCCGGTTGTTCAGCCGGCGACGGGCGCCGTGGCGATCATGGGTCGGTCGTTCGGTTTGCCGCCGCCTGCCTGCGCGCGGCGTCCGGCGAGGGTTCCGGCGAGGAACACCACGGCGACATGTGCGGTGAGCAGCGCGAACACCCACGTCGTCCATCCGGAGGCCGGAACCGCGACGCCGACGAGGAGCACCAGCAGCCGTCCGTCCCAGCCGAGGCCGAAGCCGCGCGAGCTCATCGGGGACGCCGACTTGTCGATGCGCGCGGCCAGGTCGTAGTGGTACAGCGCGAGGACCCCGAGCAGTCCGTACGTCAGGGGCGCCGGGACGCCGCCGGCGAGGCCGCAGATCACGACGACGCCGAATTCGCCGGCGCGCAGCCCGGCCGGCGTCAGCCAGTCCAGCGGCCCGGAGTGCGGGTGGCGAGCCGTCAGCCCCGCGG
>JBOGDN010000541.1:0-3598 GCA_050742995.1 Stackebrandtia sp.
GCATCAGCTCTCGCAAAGAGGACCAATTTTCTTCCATGAAACTGGACCTTACCAATGGTCCTTTCGGCAACCAAAATTCGACCCATGACAGTTGTCTCTGCTACTCCCCTTCTTCCACCTTCGTCGACGCCGGACCGTGCGCGTGAACGCCTGGCGCTGGCGGTCTCGATGGTCGCCATCTCCGTGCTGTCCGGCTCGGTCACGGTCGCGAACGTGACGCTTCCGGCGATCACAGCCGACTTCGACTCCGCGCTTTCTGTCGCCTGGTGGACGGTCTACGGATATCTGCTGGCCTTTGCGGCCCTGCTGCCTCCGGCGGGACGGCTGGGAGACCGTTTCGGGCCGGTCAGGACGCTGCAGGCCGGCCTGATCGTCTTCGCCGCCGCCTCGATCGTCTGCGCACTGGCGCCTGACGTCCTCGTACTGGTGACGGCTCGTGTAGCACAAGGAGCCGGCGCCGCTTTGGCCACGCCCCAGGCCATGACCGTCCTGACGCGGACCTTCCCGCCGCAATGCCGGGGCCGGGCCTTCGGAGCGCTGGGAGTGGTCGCGGGGCTGGCGGTGGCGGTCTCCCCGGTGCTGGGCGGGGCGGCGGTGGACTACGTCGGCTGGCGCTGGATGTACGCCCTGACAGGATTGGCGGTCCTCGTCGCCGTGGTCCTGGCGACGCGGCTGCCCGCCCTGCGCCCGCCGAACCGGCCCCGCCTGGACCTGGCGGGGGCGGCTCTGCTGGGAGGGTCGCTGCTGGTCGGCGTGTACCTGCTCCTGGAAGGCGTACCCGACCCGCTTCGCGAACACGCGGGCCCTTTCGCATTTCCTCTCGCGGTCACGTTGCCGGCACTGCTGTTCCTGTGTTTCGTACAGACGCAGCGGCGAGTCCGGGAACCCCTGCTTCCGGGAGCGGTGCTTCGCGCGGCGCATTTCTCCCTCATGGCGCTTACCACCGCGGCGTTGAGCTGCGCCGTCACCGGAATGGTCCTGCTGACGGCGGTGCAGCTGCAGACGGCGGCTTCTTTGAGCGCCGTCCAAGCCGGGCTGGTGATCGCCGTGGCCCCGGCGGTCTCCCTGCCGTTCGCGTCCCTTTCGGGCCGATGGACCGACAGGCACGGCGGACGCGGTCCGCTGCTGACCGGCCTGGCGTTGATGGCCCTCGGTCTGGGGTGCCTGCCGGCGGCATTGCACGTCGGATCCGACTGGCGCCTGCTGCTGCCCGGGCTCATCGTGTTCGGCGTCGGGATGGGCGTGGTCTTCGCGCCGCCGGGAGTCCTGGCCATGGCGAAGATGCCCTCAGAACTCGTCGGCGCGGCCTCCGGCGCGATGAGCACCCTGCGCATCCTCGGCTCGACGACGGGAACCGCCGCCACGGGGGCCGTGCTTCAACTGGGGCTGAGCCGCCTTCCCGAAACACAACGCCTTGCGGCCGAGACGCTGAGCCCGGCCGTCGGCCTCGCCGCCGGGGAGGGAGTGTCCCACGCCGTCGCGGCGGCGTTCCTGCTTCCCGTCGGCGCCCTGATCGCGGCCTTCCTCGGCTGCGCCGTCGCGATGCGCGGACAAGGACGGGGCGGCGTGGACTAGGTCTAGCGACCAGGGAGGTCGACGGTGAGGCCGCCGTCGGCGACGTCGATCTGGCCGCTGTACTCCCGCCGGGCCGCGTCTGTGAAGGCCGAGGGTTCGGATCCCGGCATCAGGTGGGTCAACACCAGGCGGCCCGCGTCGGCTTGCGCGGCGTACCGTCCAGCCTGCTTCGCGCTGGAAAGGGACGCCGCCAAGTCCGCGGGCGCCTGTTCGGCGTACGAGGCCTCGGCGACGAACACGTCGGCCCCTCGCGCCAAGTCCACAATGTTGGGCGACGGTCCGGCGTCTCCTGTATAGGCCAAGACCCGCCCGTCCGCCGACAGGCGGATGCCCGCGTTGGTGCGCGAGTGCGGCAAGTCAAAGGTGTCCACCGCGAACGGGCCGACTTCAAAGCTCTCGCCCGGCGTGAACTCGTGCAGCATGTAAGCGGCGTCCAGCATCCCGGGGCGGTCCAAAGCCAGAACCGCGTCCAGCGCCTTGGGCGGCGCGAAGACCGGCAGCACCGGCGCCGGTTCCTCGTCCAGCGCCCGTGCTCGCAGCAACGGATTCAAGTCGGCGCAGTGATCAGGGTGTCCGTGACTGATCAGCACCGCGTCGAGACCGCGCGCCGTCGTATGCTCCAGCAGCCGCGGAAAGGCGGCGTAACCCAAGTCGACGACCAGCCGATAATCGTCCCGCTCCACCAGGAAACCGCTGCAGGCCTGCTCGGCGGTCGGCCAGGCGCCACAACCGCCGAGCACTGTCATTCGCATAAAACCCACCATACGAGGCTGGCCGGCCTTGCCGCGGCAACGAGCGCGGTCGTCGATTGACACGGGGCGCGGCGTTGGGCATTGTGTGAAAATGGCGAGTTTTGTCCGGATCGGCGCACGGTTGCGGCATTGGCGTACCACACGGGGGCTGACGCAGCGCGAACTCGGGCGCCTGCTCGGCTACGACGCCACATATCTGTCCAAAATCGAAAACGACGCCCGGCCGGCGCCGCCGGACCTGCCCAAGCGGTGCGACGAGGTCCTGGAAACCGGCGGCGAGCTGGCCGCGTTGTCCGCTCAGTCAAGCCGAGGGCGCGACGGCGGTCCACAGCGGCGGGGCCACGACGCCGGGTCGGCCGACGACGCGGCGGCCGTGTTCGACTCGCTGCTCGAGGAGCACGCGAGGACGGCCAGGCTGCTGGGAGGCGTCAGCGTGGTCCGCGCGGTCGAGGAGCAGATTCCCGTGATCGTCGGGTGGGCGGGCGAAGCGCCTGAAGCGACGGCTCGTCGCCTGCTGGGGGTCGCGTCGAGATACGCCGACTTGGCGGGCTGGCTGCGACACGACTGCGGCGACCCGCGGTCGGCGGGCGTGTGGTTCCGACGCGCTCACTGGTGGGCGGAGTCTTCCGGCGACGCGGAATTGGCCAGCTGCTGCCTGGCGGACTCAAGCTGCCTGGCCTGGAGGGAGGGCGACGCCGTCGCCGCCGTCGACTACGCCCGGGCCGCGCAGCGGGTCGGCGCCGGACAGCCGCTGGCCCTGGCTCGGGGATTGCTTGCGGAAGCACGTGGACTGGGGCTCGCCGGAGAAGCGCACGCGGCGGCCCTGCGGCTGGACCGCGCCGAACGGGCGTTGGCGTCTGGCGACGCCGCGGACAGCCAGACGCCCAGCCCGCAGCTGGCGGAGAACATCCTGCGATACACCAGCGGCCTATGTCATCGCGACTTGGCCGCACGGGGGTGTCGCACGTCGGCCCGCCGCGCCGTCGACGAACTCCGCGCGGCGGCGCGCACGTTCCCCTTTGACAACCGGCTCGACGAGACCATTTTGGAGCTCCGTCTGGCCGAAGCATATGCGTGCGCGGGCGAACTGGACGCCGCCGTCGCGACGATCGAGGTCGCGTATCCGGCGGCTTCCGTCATGCGCTCCTACCGCATCCGGCGGGAGCTGCGACGGGCCCGCGGTCGGCTGGGCGAGCAGTGGGAGTCCGCCCCGCAGCTGCGGCGCCTCGACGAGCTGATCCAAGCGGCGGCGCGGACTTGACAGTTGAAGC
>JBOGDN010000542.1:0-6118 GCA_050742995.1 Stackebrandtia sp.
CCCCACCCGGCCCAGAACGCGGACCACAATAGGGAGTTGTCATGGGACGGTACGTCGTCCGCCGTCTGCTTCAAGGGCTGTTGACCCTGTTCTTCACCCTGTTCATCGTCCACTATTTGCTGGCGATCTCGATACAGGTCAGGGGCAACCCGGCGGCGGCCTTCTTCGGCGAGAACCGGGTGCCCACCCAACGCCAGCTGGACATCGTGGCGGAGAAGTTCGGCACCGACGACCCCTGCTTCGAACAGCTGGGCAACCCGTGCTTCAGCGTGTTCGGCAGCCGCATGGCCGACCTGGCCCGCTGGGACCTGGGAGTCGACTACAACTTCCGCCCGGTCAACGACCTGTTGGCGCTGGCGCTGCCCAACACCCTGCGGCTTTTCGCCGTGACGACCGTGGTGTGGATAGCGCTGGGCATCGGGCTGGGGATTCTGGCGGCGTTGAGACGCGAGAAGTTCGCCGACCACGCGATCCGGGCGGGCACCGTCATCATGACCGCCTTCCCGGTGTTCCTCATCGGCGTGCTGCTGCAGCGGCTGCTAGGCGTGCAGTTCGGCAACTGGGTGCGCGACAACCTGCCGGAAGAGCACTTCCTCGGTTATGTCTTCAGACCCACGTACACGCTGGAGCATCCATGGCTTTCGATCCTGGTTCCGGGGATCATCGTCGGGCTGCTCGGCGTGGCCGGGCTCGCCCGGCTGATGCGCACCAGCCTGTTGGAAAGCCTGCGGTCCGACCACGTGCGCACCGGGCACGCCAAGGGACTCAAACCTCGCCGCGTCGTCGTCGTGCACGCCGTGCGCAACTCGCTGATCCCCATCGTCACCGCGATCGGGCTGCAGTTCGGCGGCGCGCTGGCTGGCGCCGCGGTCACCGAGACCATTTTCAACATTCAAGGCGTCGGTCGACTGCTGCTGACCTCGGCGGTCCGCAACGAAATGTCGATCATCATTCCGATCGTCACGGTCGTCATCATCGCGTACATCGTGGTCAACCTGATCGTGGACCTCACCTATGCCGCATTGGACCCGAGGATTCGCTATGTCTAAAGACAAGCCAGAGACCGCGTCCGAAGCCGAAAGGGCACGCGGGGACGAACGCGTAGGCAGCATGTGGAGCGACGCCTTCCGCGAACTGCGGAAGCGTCCCACGGTGATCGGCTCCGTCGCGGTGCTGCTCGTGGTCTACTCCATGGCCGCGTTCCCGAGACTGTGGACCAGCGCGAGCCCGCGCGGCTGCAACACGGCCGACAGCAGACTTCGTCCGTCCGCCGAGCACATCTTCGGCATGGACCGCTACGGCTGCGACTACTACGCCATGGTGGTCTACGGTTCGCGCCCGACGGTGATTCTGACCCTTGTGGTCACGGTGGTCAGCCTCACGCTCGCGATCTTCTTCGGAAGCCTCGCCGGCTACTACGGGGGCTGGGTCGACGCGGTGATCTCGCGGATCCTGGAGATCTTCATGAGCGTGCCGTTCCTGCTCGGCGCGGTGCTGGTCATCGCGCTGTTCCGGGAGTGGGCGGACACGATCCTTCCGCTGGCGCTGGTACTGGCCGCCTTCGGCTGGATGGGAGACACGCGACTGCTGCGCTCCAAGGTCATCGAAATCAAGAACTTCGACTTTGTTCACGCGGCGAGGGCGCTGGGCGCCTCCGACAGCAGGATCATGTTCCGCCACATCCTTCCCGGCGCGCTTCCGCCGGTGGTGGCGCTGCTGCCGCTGACGCTGGCCGGGATCGTCTCGGCCGAGGCCACGTTGTCGTTCCTGGGTCTGGGTCTGCAGCCGCCGGCGATCAGCTGGGGAATCATGATCAACCGCGCGGCGCCGGACTTCCTGGGCGGCACGTACTACCTGCTGTTGATCCCCACGACCTTCCTGCTGGCCGTGATCATGGCGTTCATTCTGCTCGGCGACGCTCTGCGCGACGCCCTCGACCCGAAGCTGCGATAGATCGCATGGCTGCCGAACTGGAGGCGAAGATGGACGTCCTGCCGGGACTGGACAAGAACGCGCCGCTGCTCGAAGTCGACGACTTGCGCGTGGAGTTTCACACTCGCGAAGGAGTGGCGCGCGCCGTCAACGGCGTGAGCTTCAGCCTCGAGGCCGGTCAGACCGCGGCCATCGTCGGCGAATCCGGCTCCGGCAAGTCGGTGACGGTGCAGGCCGTGATGGGCATTTTGGACACGCCGCCGGCCAAGGTCGCCGGGGGCAGGGTGCTGTACCGCGGCGTCGATCTGCTCAAGCTCAAGCCGGACCTGCATCGGCGAGTGCGCGCCAACCACATCGCGATGATCTTTCAAGACGCCCTCTCGGCATTGAATCCGGTGTGGACTGTCGGGTTTCAGCTGGGGGAGGTCTTTCGGGTGCACCGGGGGATGTCGCGCGGGGACGCGCGGCGTCGCGCCGTCGAGCTGTTGGACATGGTGCGGATTCCGTCGGCCGGGCAACGGGTGCGGGAGTATCCGCATCAGTTCTCCGGAGGAATGCGGCAGCGCGTCATGATCGCCATGGCGTTGGCTCTCGACCCCGACGTGCTGATCGCCGACGAGCCGACCACGGCGCTGGACGTGACCGTGCAGGCGCAGATCATGCGTCTGCTCGCCGAGATCCAGCAAGAGCGGCAGATGGGCATGGTGCTGATCACCCACGACCTCGGCGTGGTCGCCGACGTCGCCGACGACGTGACCGTGATGTACGCCGGCCGCGCCGTGGAACAGGCGCCGATCAAAGAGGTCTTCGCCTCGCCGGCGCACCCGTACACCAAGGCGCTGCTGCGGTCGATTCCGCGACTGGACGCTCGCGGGCAGGAGCTGGACGTGATCGCCGGTCTTCCCCCGGCGTTGACCCACCTGCCAAGCGGATGCGCGTTCCATCCCCGCTGCGCCTACGCCAAGGAAGTGTGCGCCCAGGAGCAGCCGGCGTTGGAGCCGGTGACGTTGGAGGACGGGCCGGCGCGGACCTCGGCGTGCCATTTCCGGCAGGAGGTAGTTGTCGATGTGCGCTGACGTGTCTGGAGGATCCAAGATGTCCGGCGAGACGGTGCTGGAAGTCAAGGGCCTGGTCAAGCACTTCCCGGTGCGAGTGGGGATCGTCTTCAAGCGGACGGTCGGTCAGGTCAAGGCCGTCGACGGCGTCGACCTGACCTTGAAGCGCGGCGAGACGCTCGGCGTGGTGGGGGAGTCTGGCTGCGGCAAGTCCACGCTGGCGAAGGTGCTGGTGGGCTTGGAGAAGCCCACGTCCGGCAGCGTGCGGGTGCGCGGGGAGGAGATGGCGGGGATGTCGAGCGCCGCGCTGCGGAAGCTGCGCCGGCAGGCGCAGATGGTGTTCCAGGACCCGTACACGTCGCTGAACCCGCGCATGACCGTCGGCGACATCGTCGGCGAGCCCTTCGCCATCCACTCCGACGTGGTCCCCAAACGCAGCCGCCGCCAGGAGGTGCGGGATCTGCTCGACGTGGTGGGCCTGAACCCCGGCCACATCAACCGCTACCCGCACCAGTTCTCCGGCGGCCAGCGCCAACGCATCGGCATCGCCCGCGCCCTTGCGCTCAAGCCCGAGATCCTCATCTGCGACGAACCGGTGTCCGCCCTGGACGTGTCCATCCAGGGCCAGGTCATCAACCTGTTGCAGCGCTTGCAGTCTGAGTTCGGGCTGTCCTATATATTCATCGCTCACGACCTGTCGGTGGTGCGCCACATCGCGGACCGCGTGGCCGTGATGTACCTCGGCAAGGTCGCCGAGGCCGGGCAAGTCGACGAGGTCTACGACCGCCCGATGCACCCGTACACGCAGGCGCTGCTGTCGGCCGTCCCCGTGCCCGACCCCACCCTGCGCGGCCACCGCGACGAGATCGTGCTGGAAGGCGACGTGCCTTCCCCCATGAACCCGCCGAGCGGCTGCCGTTTCCGCACCCGCTGCTTCCACGCCCGCAAGATCTGGGCCGCCTCCGCCGACGACGCGCAGAAGGAGACCACGCCGATCGAGGAGCGGTCCCCCGACGTCTGCAAGAACGAGCTGCCCCTCCTGCAAGTGCGCACCGGCGCCGAACACCCCAACGCCTGCCACTTCGCCAAGGAGCGCGACGTCACCCACGCCGTGAAGTGAGTCGGCCGACGGCGCCGCGTCGTCACAGGTCGGCGACCCCTGCTTCGGCGCGCAGCCGCGCGACAGCTTCGGGGAGGGCCTTGAGGAAGCCGTCTACTTCGGCTTCCGCGGTGTCGCGGTGCAGGGAGATTCGGATGTTGCCGTGGGAGAGGACTCCCATGGCTTCCAGCACGTGCGAGGGCCGCAGCGCCGACGCCGTGCACGACGAGCCCGCTGACACCTCGAAGCCACGTTCGTCAAGCGCGGTCAACAGGGGCTCTCCGTCTTCGAAGGGGTACGAGAAGGCCACGATGTGGGGCAGGCGGTCGTCGGGGTCGCCGACTACCTCGACATAGGGCGTCTTCGCGACCTGTTCGCGGATGCGGGCGGTCAGCCTCCGCAGGCGCGCGGCTTCGGCTTCGCGTTCGGCGGCGACGGCTCGCAGCGAGGCGGCCGCGGCCACCACCGCCGGCAGGTTCAGCGCGCCGGGCATGTCCGGATCCGCGACGTCTTGCGGCCAGGGGCTGCGCCAGCGCGCGTGCTTGCGCACCGCAAGCACGCCCACTCCGGCCGGGCCGCCCCATTTGCGCGCGCTTGCGGTCAGCATCGACCATCCCGCGGGCGTCTCGGCTCGCCCGACGCTTTGCGCGGCGTCCACAAGCAGGGGAACGTCTCCACAGGTCTCGGCGATTTCGGCGATCGGCTGTACGGTGCCGACTTCGTGGTTGGCGCTTTGCACCGCGACCAAGGCGACGTCCGGCGCCGAAACCGCCTCGGCGAGCTTCGCGACGTCGACGCGGCCGCAGCGGTTCACCGGCGCGACCGCCGCGCGTCCGCCGTCCGCCTCGTGCCGGGCGGCGGCGTGCAGCACCGAGGAGTGCTCTACCGCACTGTGCACGAAGACGTCGCCGCGTCGCCGTCCCGCTCGCAGCGCGCCGAGCACGCCGGCGTGCACGGCTTGCGTCCCGTTGGCGGCGAAGTGCACCTCTTCGGCGCGCACCCCCAGCACCTCGGCCGTGGTCTGCCGCGCGGCGTCAAGCAGCTGCCGCGCCCTGCGGGCCTGGCTGTAGCGTCGTCCGGGGTCGGCCCAGCCGTCGGCGAGGGCCGCGTGAAGCGCCTGCTCGGCCGCCGGGTGCAGCGGGCACGCCGACGCGGCGTCCAGGTAAACAGAGGTCATCGGCTGGATTCCGCGTCACGTGCGTACATCCCTCACCCCTGACCTCGTCAGCCGCGACACGCCGAGTAGGCTCGCATCGTCTCAGCGCGAGGCAGTGCGGTGTCATGCCCACACTGTACTCGCGGCAGTCGAAAGCCCAGGAAGGGTTGAGCAGGTGGTGGAAAGCTCGTCGTCTGTGACTCCACGCTGGCCGCGCCGCGTCGTCGGCGCCGCCGTGGGCGGGTTGCTGCTTACGGTGCTGGCGGGATGCTCCGTCGAAGAGGCCTTCTCGTTCGGCTGGCCGCGGACCACGCCCTCGCCGCAGTCCGAGCGGATGCTCGACCTGTGGGTCGGCGCGACCATCGCCGCCCTCGCGGTCGGCGTCTTCGTCTGGGGCCTGATCTTCTGGTGCGTGATCCGCTACCGCAAGAAGGGCGACGAGCTGCCGGCGCAGACGCGCTACAACCTCCCGATGGAGGTGCTCTTCACCGTCACTCCTTTCCTGGTCATCGCGGTGCTCTTCTACTACACCGTCGTGGCGCAAAACGAGGTCGTCGAACTCACCGAGGACCCGGAGCGCACCGTCGAGGTCACGGCGATGAAGTGGAACTGGGAGTTCACCTACCCCGAGACCGCGACCGAAGGCGAGGACGCCGTCTCGACGATCGGCACCCCCGACTACGTCCCGGTCATGGTCGTCCCCACCGACGAGCGCCTGCGCATCGTGCTGGACTCCGACGACGTCATCCACTCGTTCTGGGTGCCCGACCTGCTCTTCAAGCTCGACGTGATGCCGGGCAACGTCACCAACGAGTTCGAGGTGACCGTCACGCAGGAGGGCGCGTACGTGGGACGCTGCGCCGAGCTGTGCGGGGC
>JBOGDN010000543.1:0-1599 GCA_050742995.1 Stackebrandtia sp.
CCTGGGGGGCGTGGCTATTTCGGGGGTGCGCAGCCGGACGAGCCGTCGCGCCATCCGCACCGCGCCTGGCAGAGGCCTTGGACGGTCAGCAGGTTCCCGCAGTCGGGGCAGTACGCCGGCCCGCACACCGACGCGCCAGTCGCTTCGCGGAATACCGTTGCGCACCACTGGCAGCAGGTTCCCGTCGGGAACTGCGACACGTCGGTGTCGCCCAGGGCGGCGTGCACTTCGACGTCGCGCGGGTCGACGTGCCGCGCGCACGACAGGCACACAGTCGCCGCGTCGTCGTCGAGTTCGAGGTACACCGCCGCCACGTGCACGCTGCGCAGCAGGCGGGTGCGCGCCCGGATCGCCTCCAAGGTCTCAGGCGAGCCGCACGCCGTACTTGTGCGCGTCTCGTCTGCGGGCGTCGACGTGTCGCGTATCGGGGCGTTCATCGCAGGCCCCCGTCCACGTCGGCGGTGCGGCGGGTGCAGCCGCAGTCGCAGCCGCACGGCTGCCGCCGGCCTCCTGCGGGCCCGGGACTTGAGGTACCGGGGCATTCTGCGTGGCGGTTCAACGCGCACACGACGGTGACGCCGTCGGGTCTGTCGACTTTGATGTCGTCGCAGGCCAGGCATATCGCGCTGGTCGGGGTGGTCAGCCAGTAGGAGGCGATCCAGCCGCGGGCGATCAACTGACGAATACCCAGCATCTGGTAGTCGACGAAGGTTTCCGGGTCGAGGGTGTCGGGATGCGGATGAGCCGCGACGTAGTCCATCCAGGCGGGTTCGGGGTATTCCAGCCGAGTGTCGCTGATGCCCACTGCGCCGACGAGACGCAAGTTCAGCTGCCGCGCGATGTCGACGAGCACGCTGCCGGGCGTCAACGGCAAAGACGTCTTCGGCGGATGCCACTGCATGGCCGCGATCGCATCGGCCACGCGGGCGCGTGCGGCGGGATCGTCGGTGTAGCGGCGGTGCGCGGCCAGCCAGTCGCGGCGATCGCCGCCGGGGAGGTCTTCGCTCCACCACGCGCGGGCGGGTTTGACGGTGTTCATGACGGATTCGCTCCTTCCAAAGCGGGAATGGGTCGGGTGGAAGGCCGCGCCGACGAACGGTTGGTCGGCGCGGCCGAGAGTGTTCAGCCGGCACCGTCGAGCTCGGCGAAGGTTTTGGTCAGGTGCTCCTCGAGATGGTCGGGCGGCATGCCGGCGTGCAGTGCGGCGTCGAGCGCCCTGGCGAGGAGGTTGCCCGGGCCGGAGTCGTCGGACAGCGAGATACGTACGGCTTGGGCGGCGAGGACGCCGTCGCCGGCGTGCCAGGCGGCCACGGCGGCCAGGTTGGCCGCGATCGCGCGGCGCCCTGGCGGCAGGTGGCGAACCATGTGCGTCCACAGCGGCAGACACGCCCTGCCGCCGCGCTCGAGCACCGCCTTCAGTCCCGCTTCGCGCACCTTCGGGACGGCCAGGAAGATCTCCAGCGCGGCGACGTGGCGCGCGTCGGGCGTGCCGCCCTCGGCGTCGAGCAACTGGTGCAGGAGGCGGAGTCCTTCGTCGCGGAATCGCGCGTCGGCGCGACGTTGTTCGATCACGGCGCGGTCGAACCGCGAGGCCAGATC
>JBOGDN010000544.1:0-6833 GCA_050742995.1 Stackebrandtia sp.
GTCGCGGTCGTCGACGGCGACCAGGTGGGCGGCGGCGAGGTCGAGCGCGCGGCGGGCGGCGTCGGGATGCCCGGTCAGGGCGTGGCCGAATGCGACTTGTTTGGCCGCCAAGGATCGCAGCCGCGCGGGCGCGTCGGTCGCCTCGATCAGCGGTGCGGCGTGCTCGACGGCGGCGGGGCCGTGGCCGGCGCTCGACAACGCCAGCATGGACCTTCGCACGTGTGTGTAGTGCCGCATCGCGGCCCAGTCCGACCGGGCGGACCATTCGGCGGTGCGGTCGATCCAGTACAGGGCCGCCGCCGCGTCGCCGGATTCCTCGCTCATCCACGACAGCGTCTCGGCAAGCCGAGTTTGCATACGGCCGAGATCTTCGCGAACCTGCCCGGCGGCATCGTGGCGGACGGCGTCGATCACCGCGACTTGCCCCATCAGCGCCGAAACAAGTCGACGCGGGGGCAGCGAGCGAGCCGCCGACCGCAAACCGGCGAACGTGGCACGTAGATCGGCCACCAGGTCGGGCGAAGGTCGCAGCGCGCCGACCGCGGCGGCCATGCCCGGCAACGCGGCAACCGTGCCGACACCGACGGCGGCGAGGAACTGCCGCCGCGACAACACCAGCGAATCGGCGCGTCCGGGAAGCGCGACCACGATCGCCTCTGAATCGGCGTCGCCGCCAGAAGGGTCGGACAACAGCGCCAGCGTCCCGCCGGTGCGGTACACGACGTCGAACGCTTCGGCCAACCACGGCCGCAACGCGCGACGACCGGATTCTACTTGCGACACAAGAGACTTGGCGCATCCGATCCGGGCGGCAGCCTCGGCTTGAGACAAACCACGAGACAGCCGCAAGGAACGAAGCAACCCGCCCAGGTTCGCCGTATCGCCCATCCGCACCGCCAAGGGTTCACAGAAGTTCACAACCGGGATCGACCCTCTATACGCCACGGCAAACGCGGTCAAGACTTTCTGTCAACAACACCACACGCCGAAGCGGACACGTTCAGTGTCCCTGAACGGCAGTGCGAAACCAAGGGGCAGCCATGCCGAACCGCAGCTCGACCACACGCCACGCCTACTCGCGCTGGCGGTCGCTGCTGCGCCTGCGTCCGTTGTGCCGCTGCGGCCGAGGATGGCCATGCGCGGCCAAACACCGCAGCCAGTGGCCGAGCGACGCCGCCGAGCTGGCCGATTTCCTCAGCGCCAGCTCGGCGACGGACCTCGACGAGCCCGCACGGCCCAAGGACCTGCCCCGCCTGATGGATTAGGAGAACCGCCATGTCCACATCAGCAACCCCAATCCGCCCCGACGCGACCAGCGTCGGCAAGCGCGCCGCCGCCATCCTCGCCGACATCGAGAATGACATCGAATTCGATCGGCTGGTCTCAAGTACGGAGCGCTATATCGACTGCTGGGCGACCTTCACCGGTTACCCGCTCATCGCTCAATGGAGCGAGAGCACCGACAAAGCGCCGCTGTTCCAAGAGGGATTGCGCGTGCTGGCGCTCAAGGCCGCCGTGTGGGAGGCCACCAACGGCGACGAGGAAGCCGCCGAACTGCTCGTGTCCCCGCCGGTCGACGAAATGGTGCACGCGATCCTCGCCCAAACCAACCTGCTGACTCGGCTCACCACACGGCTGAACTTCCCGGCCGTCCACATGACCGACATGGAGGAATTCGGGTGGGAGCCCGGCGACTACACCGAACAGTGCTACCGCGCCGCCGGGTGGGGCGAGCCGCCTTCGCGGTACTGGATCGGCACGACCGAAGCGAAGCGGCGACTCGACTACCTCAACGACCAGCTCGCCAAAGCCGGATTCGCGCCTTTCGGCAAGTCGCACCGCCACGACTTCGCCGAACTGGCGTCGACGAGCTAAGCGCGTCGGCCCGCTAGATGTATCCCCAGCACCCGGCGCAGCGACTCGGCGACCAGCCGCGCCTCAAACCGGGTGCTCGCGATGGCCTCGGCGTCCTTGATCGCCGTGGCCATCGCCCCCTCCGGGGCGACGATGAGCCGTGCGAGAAACCACGCGTCCAAGTCGTCGAGCTGCTCGGGCAGCTCAAGGGCCGCCGCCGACGGAGCGGGGGCCGGCACCTCGGCTTGCGGCAGCGGCACGCCGTCGCTGGCGTACCGGGCAGCCGGAAACCCGACACGGTACGGGTGCACGCACGTCGGCGCGTCCGTGCCGACGTTCACCCGAAAGTCGCGCGCCGGGTCGTACTGACTGTCGGGCCCCGGCCGGTCGGACACGTCGAACTCGCCCGCCGCCAGCTTCAGCGCCGGGCACACCGCGCACACCTCGCCCTCACGCCACGACCGGACAACCATCCACACAACCCCCTGTCGATTCGACATCTCAGCTTGCCAGACCAAGGAGCCCCCGTGTCCGTCCTGTCGCCGCCCCGACACCCCAAGACCGACCACGCCCTCGCACTCGCCCGACAGTGGTGCGCAGGCCACGTCATCGACGCCGCCCCCGCGCTCAAACATGCCGTCGCCGTGGCCTTGACTCTCGACCGGCACATGCCGCAACACCCACCCGAACTCACCGCCGCGGTGCTGCTCCACGACGCCCCCGAATTCGCCCCGCCCACTGTCGACCTCGACACCCTGTTGACCGACCGATTCGGCGCGGAAACCACCCGCATCGTCCGCACACTAGAGACATTCCACCAAGCACTCCACGACGGCACACCACCCAACATCGACCCCGCCGACACGCCCACCATGCTCGCCGCCACCGCCGACAAAATCGTCGCCTTCTCGTCGATCCTCGGCCGCGCCAACCAATCAGGCGAGCCCGGCGCATTCTGGCGAGCCCGCAAACCGTTCCGCGACCGCCTGCCGTGGTTTCGCGCTTTCCACGCTGAAGCCGCTGCGCGCGTACCCGACCCGATGTCGGCCGAACTGGCACAACTGCTCGCCGCCGCCGAAACAGCAACCGGATTCGCGCCAACCGACCGATAGGGACAAACAGCAGCGGCGCACGCACAAAAACAGAGCGATACCCCCCTGCTGAGGAGAGCGTCGCCCCGGGCTATAGATCGTGCGGGGCTATGCCTTCAAGCTTCCCGACCGAATGGCGGCTAGGAAGCCGGCCCAGTCGTCGTGCTGCATGGACAGGGCCGGAAAGTCGTTCGCGCCGAGCTTCGAGTCGCGTACGGCCACGATGGCTGCGGTCGGCGCATCGAAGATACAAGCGGCCTCAACGCAAGCGCCGTTGTTATGGCTGCGGCTCGGCTTGCGCCAGGGCAAGGAGGTGAGGCTCACGTCGCTAGCCCTTCCGTTGGTTTTGGATTTCGTCGATGATCGTATCGATCATCTGTATCGAGTCTGCCCGCGACGAGGCGTCCATCGCAAGTCCGTCGTATAGCAGCCTATATTGATCGGCGTCGTCGTCTTCTTCGAAGATGCCGCCAGTCAAAGATTCGATGTAAGCCAAGCCCGGGTCCGGCGCGGGCAAGTCGATCAGTGTGAACGACGCGATCATTCCTGGGCTTGCACCCTGCGAGAACGGCAAAACTTGCAACGAGACGTTGGGCGAGTTCGCGGCGGTTTCGCGCAGGTGCTGTAGCTGTGCCACTTGGATGTCGGGCCCGCCGGGCATCAACCGCAAGGCGCCCTCGCCCGCGATCGCCCGCAGCTTGAGTCTCGGATCGGCATTCAGTCGGGCTTGCCGAGCCATGCGGACCTTCACCTTGCGGTCGGCTTCCTCGCCGGTTCCGGGTGGCGTGCCACGGCTGAGCAAGGCACGGGCGTAGTCCTCGATCTGGAACAGGCCGTTGATCACCAACGCGTCGTATACGCGAAGCTCCGTCGCGGCCGTCTCGAGGCCGATATAGGTCTGGTACGGGTTCGACAGCGCCGAGGCGTCTTTGTTCCACCACCCCTTCTCGTTGCTGTCCTTGGCGAGGGCCTTCATCTCGGCGCGCATCTCTTCGTCGTCGCATTCGTACAGGTCGAGCAGGTCGCGAAGGTCTCGCTGCTTGACGGGCACGTGTCCGCGTTCGATCCGGCTGGCCCATGATGCGGCGTGCTCCATGTGCTCGCCGACTTGCTCAAGCGTCATCTCCTTTGCGAGCCGCAGCTCACGCAGCAGAAACCCCAGTCGGCGACGTCGGACGGTGGGGCCTGGGTCATTGGCCACGGCGGTTCTCCTTGAGTGTGATGCGGGGACTCATTGTCGCACAGCCCTCAGGCTATTTGGCCACGACAACGCGTAGAAGAAAGTCACTGTCGTATCCCTTAGTGCAATTGCATGAGACTTGTGCAATACTGCTTTCCATCGCGTAAACCTCACCAAGCGGAGGTCATCCATGACCGAGATGTCGACACCGCCGGAATCCCTGGTGACGCCAAGAGTCGCTGAGAACGTCCCGCAAGCCCCGGAGGTGCCGGTCATGACTAATGACGAGGCGTGGGCGGTACGCGAGACGCATCTCCTCGCGAGCGAAACGACAGGGCTGTGCCGTAATTGCGGCGCTCCGTGGCCGTGTCAGCCGCTGCAAGAGGCGGTGTCTACGACGACCGCCAAAGATGACAACAAGGCTTCTCATCGCTCGCGTGGGGTTGCGACGCGATGAGACCCCGCCGCGCATCCGTTTCGGCTGTGCTGACCTGCGGCCGTTCGCTCCGAGCATCCCCCGTGGCTCGTGGGTGGAGGCTGCCGCTGGCGCGGGTGTGCGGCGAAGGCGGGAGGAGACGGATTGGCGGGGCCGTCTCCTCCCGCACCTTCCCGAAACCGAAAAACGGCAGTGCCCGGCCGATTTGGACATCCTCCGGGCGACTGCCTCGACACAAGAAAAGGAGTCTTGTGATGAAGCCGAGTCTACTGCCTTGCGTCGGGAGCGCGGCCCCGCCGGAGGTGCGCCGACGCGCGCTGGAACTGCCGCCAGACACCGCGCGCAAACTGATCGCCGCCCATCCCGGCACCGAGACCTGTCGGCACTGCCGCCGCCTGGGCCGCAGCATGTGTCCCGCCTTTGCCGCCGCAGTGCTGCGCCTGTCGCCCGATGAATCTTGGAAGTCGCGGCCGAGCACGGTGTTCGACCCCGAAGCGATGACGTGGAAAACCCCGCCGGCCTCCGAACCTCCAACAGTGGACTTGCTCGAGTTCGAAATCCGCCGCCGCCCCCGCCCTTCACCCAGGCCGCGCCGCCGCTCCCGCCAGCGTCCGCCTCGGGTGCTGGAACTGGCGGGAGTTCGCGTATGACCTCTGCTATCGATATCGCCTACGCCGTCACCGAAGCGACCGACAACGACGAACGAGGACTCCTCCTAATCGCCGTCGTCCTCGGGGCGCTGGCGGCGTGGAAACTTCTGCCGGGGCTCCGCTATGTCGTCAAGATCGCGCTCGGCGTCCTGATAATCGCGGTACTTGCCGCCGTGACCGCATACGCCCTATTCGCGCCTGGCGTCACTTGACAAGACGGCTCGCAGTCATTTCTCGGAGGGGTGGAGAGGCGGGCCGCGTCGACGTTTGGGCTAGCGTCGGCACGGCCCGCTTCGGTGTTGTGTGTCGAGATTCCGACACACGGCGCGCGGAGCGGCCGCGGTGTCGTAGCGTGCCGTCATGGCGAGTCTGGATGATTTCATCGCGGCTATGGAGGCGGCGAAGCCGCATCTGGACGCCGCTTCGGCCGACGTCGCGCGAGGCTGCGCAGAGGGCGACCAGGTCGCCGACTTCCTGGCCGCCGCCGAGGTGCGCGAACGTGCCGACGTCGTGCGCGGCGCGGCCGACAAAGGCCGCGAGGGCTCGGCGGCGATCGTCACGGCGAAGAACGCGTTGGACGAAGCGATCGCGCAGGCGCGGCGCGCCACGGGCGGAGAAGCTTTAACAACCGCGAGCTCGACGAGCACGCCGCAAACGTCACCGCCTGCGAGAGGCTCGTCGTCTGGAAGGTTCGACGCCGCCGGCCGTGTGGATCGGCTGCCGCAGTTCGTCCGCCAGCGCGGCCGTCGTACCCCGACGTCGGGAGTGATGGTCGGCGACGACGGCATCATGACGGAGCTGCAAAGCGGCGTCGACGACACCACCCCGAAAATCCGCCGCCACATGTGGGACAAGCTGGGCGACATCGGCGAGCCGGCGACGTTCTTCAGCGAGTCTGACGTGGAGCTTAAAGCCGCGCACCGCATGCGCGATGAGTCCATGGGCCACGCCGATGTGGCCATCAACAATCCCAAGGGGCCGTGTCCCGGCCCGTTGGGATGCGACGGATTGCTTCCACGGTTCCTGCCTGCGGAGGCGACTATGACGGTGCACTGGCGCGACGACGCCGGGACGCTGCGGTCGAAGACCTACACCGGCGTACGGTGACCCTGAATGGAGGACTCCGTGAGGATTGAGGCGTACTACCTGCCCGACCACCGCGACCGGCCGGCCCCGGTCGCCACGGTCGATCAAGCCCGCGCAATCGTCGACGCCTTGACCGGCCTGGACGACTTCGACACCAGCATGGCCACCCTGTACATCCGACGCGACGACGAAACGGCGACGCTGGTCGAACTGGCCGTCGGCGTCGACCCGTCTCGGGGCGTGGGCAGCCTGCAATACCTCGCCGGCGACAGCCGGTACTTCAGCAAGGGAAACCCCTCCGACTACGAGGAAGTCGTCTACTGCCACCTCGGCCACGAACGGCCGTTCCCCCGTGACTCCGAGATCCCGCTAGACCACGTCAAAGACGCCGTCGCCGACTTCGCCGCCACCGGGGGCGACCGTCCCGCCTCGGTGACCTGGCAACACGCCGCGCCCGCAGAAACGTAAACGGCAGCCCGGCGCGGCAACCTCCGCGCGCATTTGGAGAGTGCGGGCGTCTCGGCACCGCTCGATGT
>JBOGDN010000545.1:0-7133 GCA_050742995.1 Stackebrandtia sp.
GTCGAGGGATACGGCCCGACGACACTGCGGCAACCACCCCGCCGGGGCAGGTGCCAAATCCGTCCGGAATCCGCCGGGAAGATGAGGAGAAACCTCGGCCATGTCTACATCCGCACCCGCCAAGCCCTTCGCCGACAGCCCCGCCGTGGGCTTGATCTGCCGCAACTGTCAGTCCACGTACCCGCTGGCGGCCCAGCACGCCTGCTGGCAGTGTTTCGGCCCGCTTGAGATCGACTACGACGCCGCCGCGCTGGCCGCCGTCACCCGCGAGCAGATCGAAGCCGGGCCGCAGAATCTCTGGCGGTACGCTCCGCTGCTTCCCGCCGGCGTCGACCCCGAATCCCGCGTCACGGTCAATCCCGGGATGACTCCGCTGATCAAGGCCGACCGGCTGGCCGCCGAGCTGGGCATGAAGACCCTGTGGGTCAAGGACGACAGCGCCAACCCGACGCACTCCTTCAAGGACCGCGTGGTGTCGGTGGCGTTGACCGCCGCCTCCCAGCTTGGCTTCGACCGCTTCGCCTGCGCCTCCACCGGCAACCTGGCCAACTCCGTGGCCGCGCACGCCGCGCGCGTGGGCGTGCCGTCGATCGTCTTCATCCCCTACGACCTGGAACGCGGCAAGGTGGTCACCACGGCCGTCTACGGCGGGCAGCTGGTGGCCATCGAGGGTTCGTACGACGACGTCAACCGGCTGTGCAGCGAGCTCACCGAGACCGACGAGTTCGAGTCGACCGCGTTCGTCAACGTCAATGTCCGCCCCTTCTACGCCGAGGGCTCCAAGACGCTCGGCTACGAGGTGGCCGAGCAGCTCGGGTGGAGGGCGCCGCAGCAGGTGGTGGTCCCGATGGCCTCCGGCGAACTGCTCACCAAGATCGACAAGGCCTTCGTCGAGATGGCCGAGACCGGCCTGATCGAGTCCTCCTCCTGCGTGGTGTTCGGCGCCCAGTCGACCGGATGCAACCCGATCGCGACCGCGCTGCGCGCCGGCACGGACGAGATCACCCCGGTCAAGCCCACCGGCATCGCCAAGTCCCTCAACATCGGAGACCCGGCCGCGGGGCCGTACGCGATCGAGTCGGTGCGCCGCACCGGCGGATGGATGGCCGACGTCGACGACGACGAGATCCGCGAGGGCATCCGGCTGCTCGCCGCCACGACCGGCGTCTTCGCCGAGACCGCCGGAGGAGTGGTCGTGGCCTGTCTGAAGAAGCTCCTGGCCGAGGGCCGCCTGGACCCCGAAGCCGAGACCGTCGTCTACAACACCGGCGAAGGGCTGAAAACCCTGGACGCGGTGCCCGCCGGAGCGAGCTGTCAGATCAAGCCTTCGCTGAAGTCGGCCAAGGAAGCAGGGCTGCTGAGCTGAAATACTCCGATTACTCGGAGTAGTCAAGGGTTTGCGGCGCTGGACTAAGACTGTCATCTATGCGACAATTAAAGGTCAGGCGCTAGGGGTTTCCCGTCGCCGCAGCATATCTAGACCAGAAACGAGGCCTCGTCTGTAGGTTCGTCTCTTGAGGGCGACAGTTATTCAGACGAGGCTGTCGATATGCGACCTTTCTGTTTATCACGCAGGGTCACCCGACTCTAGAGTTCTGTCGGATATCCGACAGTAGTTCAGGGTGCGCGAACCATTGACGCTCAACGGATTTAGACGCAAAATCGTCGTGCGGGAGGTCGTCGCACCTTCTTCTCCCCGGTCGGTTGACTCCGTGCCCCGGCCGTGGCGAACGAGCGGCGCCAGCAGGCGCCGGGAGCGACGGCCTCCCGACCAGATCGACGGAAGAAGTGTGCTTGCCGAGAGCAAGCCGCGTCGATCTGGTTATTCTTTGCGCTCGCGACGCCCGACCTCGAGCCGAGGGGTGTTGCGGCGCTTCCTTTTGGGTTGTTAACCGCGTAGCCTGTTCCGGTAAGTTCCTTGATTTGTAAATAGGAATTTATCGATATGGTGACTTACGCCCAACTCTCAGAAATGGACACCTCCAAACTGTCCACGGCCGCCGCCGCGGCCGGGAGCCTGTCCAGCAGCCTTTCCGATCGCGGCGGCGAAGTGCGGTCGGCCGCCGACATTCCCGGTGGAATGTGGTCTGGAATCGACGCCTCCGCCGCGGGCGGTCTGCTCTCCGGCCAGCCGCCTCCGCTGTTCGACGCCTCTTCGGCGTTCACCCGCGGCCAGGCCGCGCTTGAAGACCTCGTCGACGGCGTCGACGCCGCCAAGGAGCACCTGCGGGGGGCGCAGGACTTGATCGCGGGCACGGGCATCACGATCGACGACGACGGCAAGGTGACGACCCCGGCGGCAGACTCGCCCGACGTCGCCGAGCGCAACGCCGAACTGGCCAGGCAGGCGGCCGACATCATCGAAGAAGCCCTCAAGATGGCCGAAGCGGCCGACGACGCGGCGACCGGCGCCTTCGAGAGCGCCGCCGGCGGCGTCGGCGACTACCTCATGGACCACTTCAGCCCCGGCATCAGCATGGACAAAGACGGCGCCGTCGGCCTCGGTCTCGGCGAGGGCGAGAACATCTTCGGCGTCACCGGCCCGAGCCTTGAGTCGGGACCGTTCAGTCTCAACAGCGGCAACGTGGGAATCACCGACAATCCGTGGCCCGGCGTCAGTCTTGACCGGTGGCCGCCCAAGGTCAGTTTGCCCTTTGTGGATGTCAGCGCCCCCAACATCAGCGTCGATCTCGGGGAAGTCGGCGAAGGCCTCTCCGACGCCAAGGACGGTCTGGCCGACCTGCTCAATCCGTTCGACGGGAATCCTCTCGACAACCTCCCGTTCGGGTGAGCCCACCGTCCCGGGCCGTGTCGGCGAGCCAGTCGCCCGCTCGCGGCGGTCGTCGATAATTCGCTGGCACGGCCCGTCGTCGTCGATCATCCTCGGGGAATGAACGACATCGAGTTTTCCTGGCTCAGCGCGCTCAATTCCGACGAGGTCGACCAGTGGGCCGACGTGGTCGACCGCTGGATCGCCGCCGACCTCCCCGGCGACCCGTCGCTGGACCGCGCCTCGAGCATCGTGGGGCTGACGCGCTCGCCGACGTCCGGGCGGACACGTCACCTGTTGGCCAAGCGCGACGGACAGGTCGTCGGAGTCGCCGAGTTGCGATTCTCGCTGCTCGACAACCTGCATCTCATGGAGATGGAGGATTTGATCGTCGACCCGCGGCGCCGGAACGCCGGCGTCGGCTCCGCCCTGCTCGCCGAAGTCGAGCGCCACGCGGCCGCTGAAGGCAGGACCACGTTCTTGACCTACGTCTGCATGTCGATCGAGGGCGGTCCGCCGCGTTCGGAGGCGGGGAGGAAGTTCGCCGAGAAACACGGCTACGTCCGCGCCGCCGCCGAGATTCGCCGCCGCGCCGACCTGCGCGAGGCGGACGAGTCGGACCTCGACGACATGCTGGCGTCCGCGTGGAAGAAGGCGGACGGGTATGAGCTGGTGCGGTGGATTTCCACGGCGCCGGACGATATCGTCGACGACGTGGCCTATTTGGACTCTCGACTGATTCAGGACGCCCCCACCGGAGACATGGACATCGAGCCGCACAAGGTCGACGCCGCGCGAGTCCGGGAGCGGGAGCGGGAAAGCCTGGCCAAAGGTCAGTTGCGCGTCAACACCGGCGTACGGCACGCGGCAAGCGGCAGGCTGGTCGGCTGGACCGACATCATCGTCATGTCCGGCAGCGAAACCGACGCCTGGCAGGGCATCACTCTCGTGGACCCGGAGCACCGCGGGCGTCGGCTCGGCACGATCTTGAAGATCGAGAACCATCGGCAGCTGCGCCGGTACCGGCCGATGATGCGCTACGTCCACACCTGGAACGACGACGCCAACAGCCACATGATCGGCATCAACGAGGCCGTGGGCTATCGCGCCGTCGATCAGTGGGTCGCCTACCAGAAGAAGCGCGACAAATAGGTTGCGGGCCGGACCCGGCTGACTCAGACTTCGATCATGGACATATCGACAATCGACGTACGTGACGACGTTCAGGTGCGGCAGCTGTTCGACCTGCGTCGGGCGGTGCATGAAGCCGACCAGCCGGACAACCGTCCTCCGTGCAGCGTGGCCTTGACGGGGAGCTTGCGGAATCCCCGCCCGTGGGAAGACGCGGTCGTTCGGGTGGTGCGCGGCGACGGACGGATCGTCGGCTGTCTGATACTTGAATTGCCTACTGTGGAGAATTTGCACTTTTGCCACGCGAGACTGGACGTGCATCCGGACTTCCGTCGGCGCGGCGTCGGCAGCGCCTTGATGGAGGAGGCGCTGCGGCTGGCGCGCGAGCGCGATCGTCGCACCATGTCCTGTTCGACGATCGGTTCCTGGGAAGACGGCCCGAAACGTCCCGACGCCGGGCGACAGTTCCTGGAAGCCATGGGATTCACGCTGGCGCTGACCGAGGTGAGCCGCCGGGCCGACGTGACCGCTTTGGATTCCGAGGTCGAACGGCGGCTTTACGACGAGGCGCTCGCCAAGTCGCAGGACTACGAGACGATCGCCTGGGCCGGCAGGACGCCGGAGGAGCTTTACGAGGCGACCGCCCGGCTCAACAGCACCTTCTTGGCCGAGGCGCCGCTCGGCGAGCTCGAGTTGGAGCCGGAGCGCATCGACGTGGCACGTGCGCGCGCCGGCGACGACCACATCGTAGCCAGCGGGTTCTTCATGTGCGGCGTGGTGGCGCGGCCGAAGGGCAGCACGGAGGTGGTGGCCAACACCGTCATCGGCGTGGCGACCGAGCCCGGCGACTTCGCCGGACAGTGGATCACCATCGTGTCGCCGCCGCACCGCGGTCACAAGCTCGGCCTGCGCGTGAAGCTGGAGAACCACCGACAGCTGCGCCGGGAGCGTCCCGAGGTCAGGCATGTCGACACCGGCAACGCCGACGTCAACGCGCACATGATCGCGATCAACGAGCTGCTGGGTTTCGAGATCGTCGACTCCCTGCACGAATACCAACGCGACGTCTGAGAAGACGTCCCGCAGACCAGAGTCCTTCTGGAACCGCGCCCCGTCGCTTTCCCGGCGAAACGTGATCGTCGCCCGCGAAGGCGGCGGGGTCGCACTGCCCTCATAAGCCCTTAACGCTCAATCAGGCATCATGAGAGCTATGAAGCAGCATCCAATGCTCACCAAGCATCGCGACACCCTCGATCAGGCGCTTGCGGCCATGGCCGACCGCGGCTACTACTCCATCTATCCCGAGTCGCCGAGCCCGCGCGTCTACGGCGAGTCCGCCGCCGGCGAGGGCAAAGCCGCCTTCGAGGCGTTGCTGGGAAGCCGCTTCGAGCTTGACCAGCCCGGCCTCCGGGACTATATAGCCACCGAGGACAGTCCGTTCGGCATCCAGCTGGACGTCTCCTACCCGCGCGCCGACGTCGGAGAACTCCTCAACGCCGCGGAGCGGGCCCTGCCCGCCTGGCGAAGCGCCGACCCCGCCCTGCGCGCCAGCGTGTGCGTCGAGATTCTCGAGCGCATCCACAAAAACGTGTTCCTCATGGCCAACGCCGTGCACGCCGTCACCGGCCAGGCCTTTGTCATGGCGTTTCAGGCCGGCGGAACCCACGCCCTCGACAGGGGCCTTGAGGGCGTCGCCTACGGCTACTTCGAGCAGACGCGCACCCCGTCCACTGTCTACTGGGAGAAGCCGGCCGGCAAGGGCGAGCCGCTGGCCTTGGAGAAGACCTTCCGTCCCGTGCCGCGCGGGATTTCGCTGGCCATAGCCTGCAACACTTTCCCGACCTGGAACACCTATCCGGGCCTCTTCGCCTCTCTCGTCACCGGGAACCCGGTCGTCGTCAAGCCGCACCCGAGCGCGGTGCTGCCGCTCGCGCTTACCGTGCGCATCGCCCGCGAGGTGCTTTCCGAAGCCGGGTTCGACCCGAACACGGTCACCCTGGCCGTGGAAGATCCGGCCGAAAAGATCGCCGCCGACCTCGCGACCGACTCCAGGGTCCGCGTCGTCGACTTCACCGGTTCCACGCAGTTCGGCGACTGGCTGGAACAGCACGCCCGGCAGGCGCAGGTGTTCACCGAGAAGGCCGGCGTCAACACCGTCGTGATCGACTCCACCGACGACTTCAAGGGCCTGTGCCGCAACCTGGCCTTCACCTTGAGCCTCTACAGCGGTCAGATGTGCACCACGCCCCAGACGATCTTCCTGCCCTCGGTCGGAGTGGAGACCCCGGAAGGCCGGCTCAGCGTCGACGACGTCGTCGAAGGCGTCGCCGCGGCGGTGAGCAAGCTGACCGGCGACGACGCCAAGGCGGTGGAGCTGATCGGCGCGATCGTGTCTGACGACGTCGACCGTCGCGTCGACGAGGCCGCCTCGCTCGGCGAGACCGTGCTGGCCTCCCGCAGGATCGACCACCCGACCTACCCCGGCGCGCGCGTGCGCACGCCGCTGCTGCTGAAGGTCCCGGCCTCGGCGCGCGACACCTACCGCTCGGAGTGCTTCGGGCCGGTCACCTTCTTCGTCGTCGCCTCCGACACCCGTGAAAGCCTCGGGCTGGTCCGCAAGACCGTCGCCGACTCCGGCGCGCTCACCATGAGCGTCTACTCCACCGACGAGAAAGTGCTCGCCGAAGCCGAGCAGGTTTCATGGGACGTCAACGTCCATCTGTCGAACAACCTCACCGGCGGCGTCTTCGTCAACCAGACGGCGGCCTTCTCCGACTTCCACGGCTCCGGCGGCAACTCCGCGGCCAATTCGTCCCTCGTCGACGGCGCCTATGTGGCGAGCCGTTTCAGGGTGATCGAGAGCCGCCGACACGTGCCCCCGCGAGCGTGACTTTCGCGGCACACCGTCGAATACGCATGGCCGAAATCGGAGCGGTTCGTGTAGCCTCCAGACTGGTCATCGTTCGCGCCAGTGCCGTGGAAACGCGTTGTTGGGCTCGCGGTTCGTTTGATCGACCGGTCACGCATCCGCGAGACCGGAGCACGCACAGTAAGAAGGAAGTACATGGCACAGGGAACCGTTAAATGGTTCAACGCCGAGAAGGGCTACGGCTTCATCGCCGTGGACGGCGGAGCGGACGTCTTCGTACACTTCTCGGCCATCCAGGCGGACGGATACCGCTCCCTGGATGACGGTCAGCGCGTCGAGTTCGACGTCGCGCAGGGACAGAAG
>JBOGDN010000546.1:0-1684 GCA_050742995.1 Stackebrandtia sp.
GCTTGGGGACGTACACGCTCTCGGTGCGCGCCAGCCGCTTCAGCAGCTCGTCGCGTCCGCCGGGCCTGCCGGCGAGCTTCCAGTCGCGGACGATGTCGGTGATCTCGCCGACGGCCTCCTCTCCGTCGCCGAGAACCGCCGCGTCGACGAACTCGGCGATCGGCTCGGGGTTGACGGCCGCGTGCCCGCCGGCCACCACCACGGGCGAGGATTCGTCGCGGTCGGCGGCCGACAGCGGAATCCCCGCCAGGTCCAAGGCGGTGAGCAGGTTGGTGTAGCCCATCTCTGTGGCGAAGGAAACACCGAGGACGTCGAACGCGCCGACCGGGCGGTGCGCGTCCACGGTGAACTGCGGCACTCCATGGCGGCGCATCAGCGCCTCCAGGTCGGGCCAGACCGAATAGGTGCGCTCCGCCAGCGCGTCGGGACGTTCATTTAGCACTTCGTAGAGAATCTGGATACCCTGGTTTGGCGCCCCGACCTCGTACGCGTCGGGGTACATGAGGGCCCAGCGAACAGCGGCCTCGTCCCAGTCCTTGACCACAGCCCCCAGCTCGCCGCCGACATACTGGATAGGCTTGCCCACCTGCGGCAACAACGGCTCAAGCTGCGGATATACGGAGGTCACGCTCATAACTGTCCAGGGTATCGACTCGAGCAGGGCGCCCGACACGGGTCGCCCGCCAGGCCGTTACCGCGCCAGACATCGCGGCCCGACCCAGGCGAAGCAGCTCGCCAAGGCCGGCGGTCTGCTCGCCGCGGTGGCCGCGGCGCTCGCGCTCGTCGGGACCGTCGTCATATTCGCGACCGGAGGCGACTTCGGCCGCGGAGGCGACTTCGACGGCGAGGCGATCGGCGACCTGTGCGAGTCGGTGGACGTCTCCGCGCTCGAAGATCTCGAGAAGCCGGCGCTGGCGGAGGACGAGCGCTCGGGCGACTCCGAGTCCGACGACAGTCTGGCCGAGTTCAGCTGCGAAGTGCGGCTGTTGGCCGAGGAAAAGGAAGAGTCGAGCGACTATCTGGCCGTCACGGTGCGGGTCAAGGCGCAGATCGCCAAGACGGTCAACCGCGCCGAGGACGTCTTCGCCGGCGCGGTCGACTATGAGGAGTCGGAGGGGCGGAAGGTGGACGCCGCCGACGTCGGGGACGACTCGGTCACGGCGGCCGACCCGGAACAGGAGTCCGCCGATCAACGCGAGTACCGCAGCCACGTACGCTCAAGCAATGCGGTGGTTTCGGTCACCATGATCGTGAGCAGTTCGGCGATGGACGCCGAGGTCGCCGGCGCCGTGCCGCCAGATGTAGCAGAATCCACTCTTGAAGTTATGAGATCGGAATGATCAACGGCTTCCGGGGGTGGACAGGCCGGGGCATTATCGGTTATGTGAACGCGTCCGACGGCATGTCGACGCGCGTGAGCATGCCGACGGCGTCTTGCGGCTGACCCGAAGTCTCGTCATGCCGAGCCGTCTCAAGCCAAGACACGAAAGCGACCAAGGAGCCCCTCATGAGTTATCCACCACCTCCCGGCCCTCCCGGAGGCGGATGGCCAGGCGGCGACCCGTACGGGGGGCAGCCGCCGCAGGACCCGTACGGCGGACAGCCGGTCGACCCGTACGGTCAGCCGCCACAGGACCCGTACGGCGGATATCCGCCCCAGCCGGATCCCTACAGCGCTCCGGCC
>JBOGDN010000547.1:0-4738 GCA_050742995.1 Stackebrandtia sp.
GTCATACTCGACGAGGCGACGTCCATGCTGGACCCGACCGCGGCGCGACGCGCCGAGGCGTCGCTGGCGGCCGTGCTCGCCGGACGCACGGTCATCGCCGTCGCTCACCGGCTGCACACCGCCCACGACGCCGACCGGGTGGCCGTCGTCGACGAAGGAAGGATCGTGGAACTGGGCAGTCACGACGAGCTGACGGCCGCGGGCGGCTCCTACGCCGCCTTGTGGCGCACCTGGCACGGATCATGAAACCGCGCGCCGCCGCCGTAGAGGCGGCCGTCCCGCCGGCCGGACTCATCCTGATCGGGATCCTGTCGGTGCAGGTCGGCGCGGCCGTCGCCAAGAACCTCTTCGACGTGCTGCCGCCAAGCGCGGTGGTGTGGCTGCGCCTGCTCACCTCGGCGGCCCTGCTGGCGATCCTGGCAAGACCCCGGCTGCGCGGGCGCTCGCGAGGCGACTGGCTCGTCGTGTGCGGATTCGGCCTGGCGCTGGCCGCCATGAACTGGGCCATCTATCAGTCCTTCGCCCGCATCCCGCTGGGAATCGCGGTGACCATCGAGTTTCTCGGGCCGCTGACGGTGGCCGTCGCCGCCTCACGGCGCCGGCTGGACTTCGTCTGGGTCGCGCTGGCCGGCGTCGGCGTGGCCCTGCTGGGACGCGACAACGGAAACATCACGCTGACGGGGGTTCTCTTCGCCCTGCTCGCGGCCGCCGCGTGGGCCGCCTACATCTTCCTGAGCGCCGCGACCGGAAAGCGCTTCTCCGGAGTCGAGGGCTTGGCGATCGCCAGCCTGACCGGCGTCCTCCTCGTCGCGCCCGCCGCCGTCGCCGAGGGAGGCGCGGCCCTGCTCGACGGTCGACTGGTCCTTATCGGACTCGCGGTCGGCGTGCTGTCCTCGGTGATCCCCTACAGTCTGGAGCTGCACGCCCTGCGCCGCATGTCTCCCAAGGTGTTCAGCATCCTCATGAGCCTGCAGCCCGCCGCCGCCGCGCTGGCGGGCATGGTCCTGCTCGGAGAGTTCCTCACGCCGAGCCAGTGGCTTGCCGTCGCCTGCGTCGTCGCCGCGAGCATCGGGGCCGCCCGCACCGCCAGGGCCGGCCCTGGCGGCTGACCCGGCGCCCAATTCCGCCGGCGTCGCCGCCGGGATCGCGTCACACGTGCGGCAGCACCGCTTCGGCCATGGCCCGGTATCCGGCGTCGCCGGGATGGAGCTTGTCGCCGCTGTCGTATTCGGGGTTGAGCACGAGCGGGTCGGAGTCGGAGGCCATCAGCCGATCGAATTCGACGACTGCGTCGAATTCGCCGGATTCGCGGATCCAGTCGTTGACTTCGCCGCGCACCTTCTCGCCGCGCTCGGTGTAGTAGAACGCGCCCTTATACGGCAGCAGGGTTCCGCCCACGACTCGCAGATCCGCGTCGTGGGCCCGGTCGACGAGTTCCTGGAGACCTTCGATGATCTGCTCGGCGGTGACCTCGGGATTGGGCTCGAATCGCGGATCGTCCTCGACGTCGCTGAAGCCGATGTCGTTGACGCCCTCCAGGATGACGACCGTGTCGACGCCGGGCTTGTCGAGCACGTCGCGGTCGAAGCGTGCGCCGGCTCGTTCGCCCATGTAGTCCGAGTCGGTCAACACCCGGTTGCCGCTGAGGCCGGCGTTGAGCACCGCTCGCTCGTGGCCGGCATCGGCCGACAACTCCGCAAGCACGTCGGGGTAGCGCAGATCAGCGTCAACAGTGGACTCGTTGCCGTCGGTGATGGAGTCGCCGAAGGTCACCACCGCGTCGTCGCCGGTCTCCCCGGCGACGGCGACGTCGGCCAGGTAGTACCAGGATTCGTCCGTTTCGGCGAAGGCGGCGCCGTCGAGGTCGGTGGCGTGGTTGCCTTCGGCGCGATAGGACGTGGCGTCGCTCCTGTCGTGGAACGTCGTCGGTCCGGTTTCGCGGCTGAAGTACAACGTCACCGTCACCGACTCGAACGCCTCGATCTCAAGAGGCACGGCGTCGCTTTCCAGCTCCCTGCCGGGCGGGATCACCGTCGACATCCTGTTTTTGAACGTTATCGAGCGCATTGAATCCGGCGCCACGTCGGCGCCGTCTTCGGTCAGTCCGACGGTGGCCGCGGTAATCCTCAACGCACGCTCGCCGTAGACATTCGACAGCGTGACGCGCAGTTCCTCGCCGCCGACGGTCGGCTGCACCACCTGACGCAGGGACTGGTCGGTGAAGCCCTCCATCGCCCATTTCGCGGTGTCGACTTCGACGGGCGGCTGCTGCGCACTCGACCAGCCGGGGTTCCACCGCTCAGCCGACGGCCCGGCGGCCGGGTCGGCCTGAGCCGTCGTGCCGGTCACGGCCAGGCTGACCGCGACCGCCGTCACGGCGACGGCGGCAAGCCGTTTCATCAGGCGACTCATCGTCGATTCCCTTCGGGGGTGCGGGGGCAGGCACTCACGCCGAAAGTCGGCGATCAGTTAATGGAAGAGCTTAGATGCCGAGGGCGGGGTGCGTCACCCGTCCCCGTCGTCGTCGCCGTTGGCCGGTTCGGGGCGCAGCACGTCGCGCACGGCCTCTGCCACAGCCGGGGCCACGTGCGGGTCGAAGACGCTGGGGACGATGAACGACGGGTTCGCCTTGTCCTCGCCGACGACGCTGGCGATCGCGTCGGCCGCGGCCAGCGCCGCCTCGTCGTTCCAGCCGCTGGCCTGCGCGTCAAGCATCCCGCGGAACACCCCTGGAAACGCCAGCACGTTGTTGATCTGGTTCGGCTGATCCGACCGCCCCGTCGCCACGATCGCCGCGTGGCGAGCCGCCTCGGCCGGCGCGATCTCCGGGTCGGGGTTGGCCAGCGCGAACACCACCGAGTCGGGGGCCATCCTCGCGACGTCCTCGCCGGTCAGCAGATTCGGCGCGCTGACGCCGATGAACACGTCCGACCCGGCCAGGGCTTCGGCCAGCGTCCCCGAGAAGTTGTCCTGATTGGTGCGCTCGACGAGCTGCTTCCACTCCGGAGACAGTCCCGGCATGCCGCGGTAAAGCGCGCCGGGACGGTCGCAGGCGACGATGTCGCCCACGCCGTGACGCATCAGCAGGTTCATGATGGCGGTTCCGGCCGCGCCCGCGCCCGACACCGTGATCCGCACGTCCTCGAATCGCTTGCCCACCACGCGCAACGCGTTCGTCAACGCCGCGAGCACCACGATCGCGGTGCCGTGCTGATCGTCGTGGAACACCGGAATGTCCAAACGCTCCCGCAGCCGCGACTCGATCTCAAAACACCGCGGCGCGGCGATGTCCTCAAGGTTTATTCCACCGTAGACGGGTGCGAGCGCGGCCACGATGTTCACGATCTCGTCGACATCCTGAGTGTCCAGACACACCGGCCAGGCGTCCACGCCTGCGAACTTCTTGAAAAGCGCCGCCTTGCCCTCCATCACCGGAAGCGCCGCCGCCGGCCCCAGGTTGCCGAGCCCCAGCACCGCCGAGCCGTCGGTCACCACCGCCACGGTGTTGCGCTTGACGGTCAGCCGCCGCGCGTCCTCGGGATTGTCGGCGATCGCCTGACACACCCGCGCCACGCCAGGCGTGTACGCCATCGACAGCTCGTCGCGGTTGCGCAGCGACACCTTCGACGTCACCTCGATCTTGCCGCCCAAGTGAAGCAGGAACGTGCGGTCGGACACCTTGCGCACGGTGATGCCCGGAAGCGCCTCCAACACCGTCGTGACCCGTTCGGCGTGAACGGTGTCGGCGGTGTCGCACGTGAGGTCGACGACGACGCGTCTGTGGTCGGAGGAGACCACGTCGAGTGCGGTGACGATGGCGCCGGCTTCGCCCACGGCGGTGGTCAAACGCCCGATCGCGCCCGCGTCGGCCGTCAAGGACACCCGCACCGTGATCGAGAATCCCGCACTCGGCAGCTTCGCCATCGCCATAACCCGCTCGCTCCTCATCGCCGTCTGCTTCGACAAAGTCCCGATCATTCTCGCCCTCACCCGGACGCTTCGCACTCGGGGTGGGCGGGATCGGCGCAAACGCGCGCCGCGTAGGCGGGGCGGGGCGTGCGCAGGGGCGTCGGCACGCCGAGGCGCGGATAACCTGATGCGGCTCGACGGAACACGTGTCACGCTTGAAGCGATGCAGCAAAACTCAGACGCCGCCGACAGCGGCCAACTCGAACTAGCCGAACGCCACGCGCTGCGACGCGTCGCCGGGCTGTCCACGGAACTCACCGACGTCACCGAGGTCGAGTACCGGCAGCTCAAGCTCGAACGCGTCGTGCTCGTCGGCGTGTGGGTCTCCGGCTCCATCACCGACGCCGAAAACTCCCTTGCCGAGCTGGCCGCCTTGGCGGAGACCGCCGGCTCCGAGGTGCTCGACGGACTCATCCAGCGCCGCCGCAGCCCCGACCCGGCGACCTTCATCGGTCGCGGCAAGGTCGTCGAGCTCACCGACGCCGTGGCCGCCTCCGGCGCCGACACCGTCATCTGCGACGGCGAGTTGACCCCGAGCCAGCTGCGCAACCTTGAAGAAGAGACCCAGGTCAAGGTCGTCGACCGCACCGCCTTGATCCTCGACATCTTCGCCCAGCACGCCAAGAGCCGCGAAGGCAAGGCCCAAGTCGAACTGGCGCAGCTGGAATACCTCGTGCCGCGACTGCGCGGCTGGGGCCAGACGCTGTCCCGGCAGGCCGGCGGCCGCGCCGGCGGACAGGGCGGCGGAGTCGGCCTGCGCGGACCCGGC